>NZ_JBELQE010000009.1:0-22835 GCF_040270385.1 Methylorubrum podarium
TGCCGTAGACCATCACCAGCTCGTAGAAGCGGTAGATCAGCGGGTCGGTCGGCGGCATCTGCGGGATCGAGCCGCGATAGGGCGCCTCGTTGAGCATGCGCTCCTCGGCCTGGCTCAGCCCGAACAGTTCGGCGGCCTTCGCCGCTTGCGCCTTGGGCAGCTTCATCTGGCCCATGCAGGCGGCGGTGATGAGGATCGGCGAGACGCCGCCGATCTCGTCCTGGATGTGCTTCCAGGTCCAGCCCTTCTCGCGCTTGATGTCGAGCAGCTTCTCGGTGAGGTCTTCGCGCTTCATGCTGGTCTCCCGTCCGGCAAAGGGGCTGGTTTCGATCAGGTTGGCCGTCCGGAGGTTTGGGGGCGAAACTTCCGAACGGCCGGTCCGCTCCTGCCTCTTGGGATGGCCCGGAGCGGATCTCGAATGACGCGGGGGGACGTCCCGACGCGTCGTCGACGAGCAGGTCCGCAAGCGACGTGCCACGTCGGCCGGCAGGAACAACAGGAGCCGAAACAATACCTTAGTGAAGACTGGCCAGACTACGAGATTTCGCATATGACGAAATCTCGTAGGGGCAATACGAAATTCCGTGGTGACGCGACAGGGGCTCGAGCCGACGACAGCGACGCTTTACGGCCCCGCTTTCGATGAGAACGGCGAGGCGATGCTCGTGTTCGAGCCCTTGGCCGATCGCATCGCCGCCGCCAACTCCGCCGCGGCCCGGCTGCTCGGTCATTCCCAACCGGCGCTCTGCACGATGTCGGTGAGCGCGCTCCATCCCGATCAGCGGCCGGCGCTGGTGGTGTTCACGCAGGCCGTCCTCGCCAAGGGACACTGGCGGACGCAGGCCCTGACGCCGCGCCACGGCGCCGGCAAGACGCTGCGCCTCGAATATTCCGGTTGCGTGCTTTCCGGCAGCCCGGCACGGCTCCTCGTCACCCTCTACGACCTCGACGAGCGCGACCGCCGCCGCATCGATGGGGAGGCCGAAGAGCACATGCGGGCCGGCCTACCCGAGTGGCAGCGCATGGAGCGGATCTTTCGCGACATCGAGCGCGGCAACCGGCTGATCCTGCGCGCGGCGGGGGAGGGGATCTACGGCGTCAACGCCGACGGCCTCACCACCTTCGTCAACCCGGCCGCCGAGCGGATGCTCGGCTGGCGCTCGGCCGACCTCGTGGGCAAGGACATGCACGCCACCGTCCACCACACCCATGCCGGCGGCGCGCATTACCCGCACCGCGACTGCCCGATCTACGCGGCCTTCCGCGACGGCGCCGTGCATCAGGTCGACGGCGAGGTGTTCTGGCGCAAGGACGGCACCTCGTTCCCCGTCGAGTACACCTCCACGCCGATCCGCGAGGGCGGCCAGTTGCTCGGGGCGGTGATCGTGTTCCGCGACGTCAGCCAGCGCCGGGAGGCGGAGGAGCGACTGAAGCAGGCGCTCGCCGAGGTCGACTCCCTGCGCGAGCGCCTGGAGCAGGAGAACGCCTACCTGAAGGAGGAAATCCGCGCCGAGAGCCGGCATCAGGGCATCATCGGCCGCAGCCCGGCCATCGCGGCGCTGCGGCACCAGATCGATGTGGTGGCGGGCACCGACGCGACCGTCCTCGTCACCGGTGAATCCGGCACCGGCAAGGAACTGGTCGCCCGGGCGATCCACGACGCGAGCCGCCGCGGCGGCCGGCCGCTGATCCGCGTCAACTGCGCGGCGATCCCCCGCGAGCTGTTCGAGAGCGAGTTCTTCGGCCATGCCAGGGGTGCCTTCACCGGCGCCCTGCGGGATCGGACCGGACGCTTCGAACTCGCCGACGGCGGCACGCTGTTCCTCGACGAGGTCGGCGAGATCCCGCTCGACCTTCAGGGCAAGCTCCTGCGCGTCCTGCAGGAGCGGCAGTTCGAGCGCGTCGGCGAGGAGCGCACCCGCAGCGTCGATGTCCGCCTGATCGCCGCGACCAACCGCGACCTCAAGGAGGAGGTGCGCCGCGGACGGTTCCGCGAGGATCTCTACTTCCGCCTCAATGTCTTCCCCGTCGCCTCGGCGCCCCTGCGCGAGCGCCGCGAGGACGTGCCGCTGATCGCCCAGCATTTCCTGAAGGCGGCGGCGCGGCGCCTGAACCGCCCGGATCTCCGGCTCACCGAGGCCGACGCCCGCCGCCTGGCCCGGTACGACTGGCCCGGCAACGTGCGCGAATTGGAGAACGTGATCGAGCGTGCCGCGATCCTCGCCGAGCGGGGACGCCTGCGCTTCGACCTGCCGGAGGCCCGCGGCGCCGGCCCGGAATTGCGGGTAACGGAGCGCCCCACGGATCTCGGTCGGCCCCTGACGGAGGAGGAGCGGCGCGCCCGCGCCCGCAGCGAGATCGAAGCGGCCCTGCACCTCACCGGCGGAAAGATCTTTGGTGCCGGCGGTGCCGCTGAATTGCTCGGCCTCAAGCCGACCACCCTGCGCTCGCGCATGAAGGTGTTGGGGATCGGACGATCCTGACGGGCGGGAGGGCGCGTCGGATCGGTCGTCCGTTTGATCGCTTCGGCTTCTCCTCCGTCATTGCGAGGCGAAGCCGTGGCAATCCAGGGAGCGACTTTTCCGGAGCGGTCGCGCCCTGGATCGCTTCGGCTTCGCCTCGCGATGACGGGAGTGGGCAATGTCCGGGGTGATCAACCGGAAACCGTTGATCGATCGCGGCTGCACCGTCTGCCTCAACCGACGATCGAAAAGGCTCGCTCCATCGCTCCGTCGTTGACGGAGCGGCGTCAGGTCCTCGCTCTTCTCGGTCCGGGACCGAAGGAATTCGAATGAATCGCGGCGACGCTCACGGCCGCGGCGGCTCGGTTCCGATCGGCTGGTAGGCCGGCCCGTCGGCGCCGTCGTCGTTGAGGGTTTCCATGAAGGCGATGAGGTCCGCCTTCTCCTGCGCAGTGAGACGGAGCGGGCGGATGTCGCGCGAGCGGCTCGGCCGGTCGATCCCGCCGCGGTCGTAGAGATCGATCACGTCGGACAGCGTCGCGAGCGAGCCGTCATGCATGTAGGGGGGGCGCCGCGCGACGTTGCGCAGGGTCGGCGTCTTGAAGGCGTAGCGCAGGGCCGTCGATTTCGGGAAGAACCGCCCCCGGCCGATCGCGCCGTCCTTGCCGACGCCGACGTCGTGGAAGGAACCGTCGGTGAAGTTCCAGCCCGAATGGCAGGCGGCACAATTGGCCTTCCCGTTGAACAGGTCGAAGCCGCGCTTGGCGGCGGCACCGACCGCGCGCGCGTCGCCTTCGACCCAGCGGTCGAAGGGCGCTCGACCGGACACGATCAGGCGCTGGAAGGTCGCGAGCGCCTGCTCGATCCGCGTCTCCGTCACCGGATTGCCGTCCGGCGCGGGCTCCGGAAACGCGTTCTTGAAGGCCGCGACGTATTTCGGATCGGCGGAAAGGCGCCGGACCATTTCCTCGGGCGGCATGTTCATGTTGCCCGGCGCGGTGAGGGGCGTGCGGGCGACGGCTTCGAGGCCGTTGAACTTACCGTCCCAGCCGTAGATCGTGTCGATCCAGGCGACGTTGAGCAGTGTCGGCGTGCGGAAATCCATGAACCCGCCGTCGTTGCGCGGTGCGCGCGGGTTCGAGTCGGTCCAGTCCAGTCCGGGGATGTGGCAGGTGGCGCAGGTGCGGTCGCCGTCGCGGGAGAGGACCGGCTCGAAGAACAGGGACCGGCCGAGTTCGGCCTTGGCGGCCCGGTACGCGTTGTCCTCGGGAAACGGAATCGCGGTCGGTCGCCGATACTCGGCGAGTGCGGCCGAGCGGTCGGGCTCGCCGTTCGTCGCGACCGCCAAGCCTCCCAACAGGATGGTCAGGAGGGCTGCCGCGCCCCCCACGTATTTCCAAGCCATTCCAACCTCGATCCCATCGAGGTTGGTGTGTTTGGATTAAATTTCGATTAACATAAGTTGATCACGTCGCCGTGACCGATCGGGACCGATCCGCTATCAAAGTCAATCGCCAGCCAATAGCATGACGATCACTCTCATGTTGATGGAGAGTATTGCGACATGACGGTTCTCATTTGACGGAAACCGCAAGCTTCATCTTCGGGTGGATACCGCAGAGGACTGTGAAGTGACCCGCTTTCGGGAAGTGGACGACGGTCTTGCTTCCCGGAACCTGCTCGCCCGTGTCGAAGCTGAAGTCCGGCGCATCGAGATAGGCGTGGTGGACGAGTTCACCATCGTCGTTGATGATGGCGATGGCTTCGCCGGCACGCAGCGACACCGCGCCCGGGGCGAAGGCCCGGCCCTTCTGCGTCACCCGATACGAGGCGGCATCGCTGGCCAGGGCGAATGCCGTGCCGGACGCGACGACGGATGCGAGCAACAGCGCGGAGCCCGAGCGCCGCGGGGCGATCGCGCACCTCACCCGACCGGCGTCACTCATGCGTCTCTCCCCTCTTATTCGAGGGCGCCCCCGCGCGCTCGTGAATGTTGATTGAGCGTCCGCAAAGTTGCGTTCGCCTTAACATCATCGCGGAATCCCGAGGGTACGGTGACGAAATCGCGCAGGCTGTAGATTACTTTAAGGATTGTCGGACATGCTGCCCGCGAGATGCGAGCGTTTGCCCGATGAACCCTTCACGCCGACAAACAGGCTCTTCGCGGTGGCGTGTGGCCCTGGATGCGGTGCTGCGCAGCGCCCGGACCATTCGCGGCCGGATCTTCCTCGCGTTTCTGATGCTCAGCGCGATCACGGCGATGCTCGGCAGCTATGCCGCCTTCGGCATCATGACGACCGGAGCGCTGGTCGACAAAACCTACGACCAGTCGCTGATGTCGATCAATTATGCCCGTGCCGCCGCGACCGATCTCGCGGCGCTTCAGGCAACGGTCGCCCGGGCTCGCCTCGCAGGCGACGCCGAGGAGCGCCGCACCCTCGAGACGCGGATCGAGGCCCTGACGCAGTCCTTCGAGGAGGATCTCGAAATCGCGGCGGACCGCGCGCAGTCGGAGCGTGCCACGCGCGAGGCCGCCGCCGCCAAGGATGCGGTCGTGCAGTGGCTCGCCGCCCGCCGGGAATTCGGCCCCGATCAGCAGACGGCGGATGTCTGGCAGGCCCTCGACGCCCACGCGGCGGCGGCCGAGCAGCATATCGACCTGCTGATCAACTTCACCGCCGGGGACGGCTTCTCCTATCGGCAGACCGCGCGGGCGACGGTCGATCGCGACGTGCGGCTCAGCGTGTTCGTGACGTCGCTCGCGATCGTCCTCTCCGGCATCGTCGCCCTGCTCCTGCTGCGGCAGATCGTGCGCCCCGTCGCGGACGCCTCGACGGTCGCGAGCCGCATCGCCGCGGGCGAGCTCACGGTGACGGTGCCCGAAGGCGGGGCCGACGAGTTCGGCGCGCTGCTGCGCGCGATGGCGGTGATGCGCGACAACATCGCGGCGATGATGCAGGCGGAGGTGGCGCAGCGCCGGTCCGCCCAGAGCTTGCTGGCCGACGCGGTGCAGGGATCGATCGAAGGCATCGTCGTGGTCGATGCGAAGGGCCGCATCGTCCTTGCCAACGACCGGGCGGCGGCGCTGCTCGGGCTCGATCCGACCGAGATGGGGCAGCGCTCTCTCACCGACGCGAGCGGCTCGCCGGTCGCCGATACCCTGCTCGCGATGCCCGGCACCGGCAGCCTGACCGCCGAGACGCGCTCCGCTGATGGACGCTGGCTGCGCATCAGCCGCAGCCCGACGCGGGACGGCGGCTTCGTCGCGGTCTGCAGCGACATGTCCCTGCTCAAGGAGCAGGAGGATCAGCTCAAGCGCAGCCATTCCCAGCTCGATGCCGCCCTCAGCAACATGCTTCAGGGGCTTTGCCTCTTCGACGCCGAGGGGAGCCTGCTCGTCTTCAATCGCCGCTTCTGCGACATGTTCGGCGTCGACGCCGGCACGCTACGGCCGGGCATGAGCATCCGCGAGGTCGCTCGCCTCGTCGAACTGTCGGCCGACGACGACCGGGCCGTCGACCTGCTGATGCAGCAGCTAGCCCTTCTCCAGCGCGGGGCGAGCGGGTCGCTCTGCTGCCCGATCCGCAGCGATTGCATCGTCTCGCTGAAGCAGCAGCCGACCGCGGAGGGCGGCTGGATCGCCACCTACGAGGACGTGACCCAGCGCTACGAGGCGGAGGAGCGGATCATCACCATGGCGCGCCGGGACGCGCTGACGGGGCTCGCCAACCGCATGGTGTTCGGCGAGCGCCTGGAAGAGGCGGCCGCTCGTCTCACCGAGGGCGTCGGCGCGGGCTTCGCGACGCTCTGCCTCGACCTCGACCGCTTTAAGGAGGTCAACGACACGCTCGGTCATCCGATCGGCGACGGCCTGCTGCGCAGCGTCGCCGAGCGGCTCCAGGGCTGCCTGCGCGAGACCGATCTCGTCGCGCGCCTCGGCGGCGACGAGTTCGCCATCGTCCAGATCGGCACTCATGTGCGGAGCGACGCGGCCGCGCTCGCCAAGCGCCTGATCGCGGCGTTCCAGCAGCCGTTCCTCCTCGAAGGCCACACCGTGACGGTGGGCGTCAGCATCGGCATCTCGCTCGCGCCGGAACACGGAACGAGTCCGGAAAAGCTCCTCAAGAGCGCCGACCTCGCCCTCTATCGCGCCAAGGCGACCGGGCGGGCATGCTGGTCCTTCTTCGACGAGGAGATGGACCTCGAACTGCGCAAGCGCCGGGCCCTGGAGAACGATCTCGGCAAGGCCGTCGACAACGGCGAGTTCGAGCTGGTCTTCCAGCCGATCGTCAAGCTCGATCAGCAGCGGATCGCCAGCTGCGAAGCGCTGCTGCGCTGGCGCCATCCCGAGCGGGGTTACATCTCTCCCGCCGACTTCATCCCGCTGGCGGAGGAGACCGGGGCCATCTGCCGGATCGGCGAGTGGGTGCTGCGCAAGGCCTGCAGCGAGGCGGCGGCCTGGCCCGGCGGCATCGGCGTCGCCGTCAACGTCTCCGCCGTGCAGTTCAAGAACGCGGCGGTCGTCCGGGCGGTGATGGAAGCGCTCTCCGCCAGCGGGCTGCCGGCGCATCGCCTGGAGCTGGAGATCACCGAATCGGTGCTGCTGAACGACAGCGTCACCACGCTGGCCACCCTCCACACCCTGAAGCGGCTGGGCGTGCGGGTGGCGATGGACGATTTCGGCACCGGCTTCTCGTCCCTGAGCTACCTGCAGAGCTTCCCGTTCGACAAGATCAAGATCGACCAGTCCTTCGTGCGCAATCTGGACGCGACCGGGAACGCGCGGCTGATCGTGCGCTCGGTGATCGGTCTCGGCCGCAGCCTGGGCATCACGACCACGGCCGAGGGCATCGAGACCGAGGCGCAGCTCGACCAGCTCCGTCTCGAGGGATGCGAGGAAGGGCAGGGCTACCTGTTCAGCCGCCCCGTTCCCTCTGCCGCGATCCGCGAACTGGTGACGAGCCTCGGGCGGAACGCCGCCTGAGGTTCCCGCGTACGGCGACGCCGCGGAATATCGGGTCGCCACGCTCAAGGCTATAGTTCGATACAAACGATATTATGCACTGTGCTATATCAGCACAACATATGATCGCGTCGATTTCGCTCTGATTTATCTCTGAACAAAGCGCAACTCCGGCGATTTCCCGAACACAGAAGCCGTTGCACAGCCGGGTCGAAACACCTGGCCGTGCCCTGCCGTGTGGGCTGTGCTTCGCGCGTTCGAGGAATTGAGCCGATGTACTATTTCGAAAAGCAACTCCAATATCCAGTGCGGGTCGACAGCCCGGATCCGGTCTATGCCCGCATGCTGCAGCAGGCGATCGGCGGCATCGAGGGCGAGATCCGCGTCTGTATGCAGTACTTCTTCCAGGCCTGGGGCAATCGCGCGCCCAACACCAAGTATCGCGACATGCTCCTTCACACGGCGACGGAGGAGCTCGGCCATATCGAGATGCTCGCGACGGCCGTCGCGATGAACCTGGAGAACGCCCCCACCAAGGTGCAGGAGGCGGGCGCCGCCGACGCCATCGTCGGGGCGGTGATGGGCGGCGAGAACCCGCGCCACATCGCCGAGGGGATGCTGCACAAGCACCTGCTCTCCTCGGGCATGGCCGCGTTTCCGGGCAATGCCGACGGCGTCCCCTTCGACATGAACCACATCTACGCCAGCGGGAACCTTGCGGCGGACATGTATTGCAACGTCGCCGCCGAGGCGACGGGCCGGACGCTCGCCGTGCGCCTGTCCAACGCCACCAACGATCCGGGCATGAAGGACATGTGGAGCTTCCTCATCGCCCGCGACACGATGCACCAGCAGCAATGGCTCTCGGTGATCGAGGAAGTGGGCGGCCATGCGGGTGCCCTGCCGATCCCGAACTCCTTCCCGCAGGCGGAAGAGAACCAGAAGTACAATTACAGCTTCTTCGCCACCAACCGCGACGGCACCCCGCCGCCGGAAGGCCGCTGGACGAGCGGTCCGTCGCTCGACGGCAAGGGCACTTTCAACGTGGTCCAGAACGCTCCCATGGGACAGGAGCCGGTGCTCGGTCCGGCCCGTCCCGACAGCGCTGCCCAGAGCGAGCAGATCGGCTGATCGCTCCTGCGCCCGGCCGCGCCGACGGCCGGGCGATCCTTGCCGGATCACACCGAACCCATCGAACAGGAGACGACCACCATGGCGCTCGACACGCGCGAGATCTACGTCACCGCCCTCAAGAACACCCACGCCCTGGAGATGCAGGCCCTGCAGATCATGGAGCGTCAGGTAGAGCGGCTGACCCGCTATCCCGAGATGGAGGAGGCGCTGCGCCGCCACATCGAGGAGACCCACGGCCAGCGGACCCGCCTGGAGGAGGCACTTCAGGCGCTGGGCGACAGCCCCTCGGCGATCAAGGAGGGCATTCTCGGCTTCGTCGGCAACATGATGGCTCTGGGCCACACGCCGGCGCAGGACGAGATCCTCAAGAACACCTACGCCAACCACGCCTTCGAGAATTTCGAGATCGCGGCCTACGAATCTCTCCTCACCATCGGCGAGGCGGCGGGGCAGGGCGGGAGCCTGACGGGCTTCCGGCAATCGCTTCAGGAAGAGGAGGCGATGGCGCGCCGCGTGCGCGACCTGATCGGCCCGACGACGAAGCGCTACGTTGAGCTCACGGTCGCGGGCGCGAAGGCGGATCGCTGAGACGCGGACGCTTCCGGTATCCGGCGAGGCTTCGACGCATCGCCGGATGCCTTTGCCTTTAAAGCCGACGCTTCTCGAGGATCGGGCGAAGGCCTGCGCAGAAAGCGTCAGGGCCGCGTCGCGAGCCAGATGACGTGGCGCGGGCCGCTCGAACCGCTCGCGGGCAGGCGGACCTCGTCGACGGCGAAGCCGAGGCGCTGAAGCCGCGCCTTGAACTTCCGGTCCGGCGTGCCGGACCAGACGCCCAGCGTCCCGCCCGGCTTGAGCGCCCACTGCGCGCGCTTCAGACCCCACTCGTCGTACAGGCGGTCGTTGGCGCGCCGCATCAGCCCTTCCGGGCCGTTATCCACATCCAGGAGGACGGCGTCCCATCCGGCGGGCTCGGACTGGATCAGCCGGTTCACGTCCATCTCGCGCAACTCGACGCGCGGATCGTCCAGGCAGCCGTCGAAGACCGAGGCGAGCGGTCCGCGCGCCCAGGCGGCGACCGCGGGCACGAGTTCGGCGACCACGATCCGGGCGTCCGGTCCGAGGCCCCTGAGCGCGGCGCGAAGCGTGAAGCCCATGCCGAGACCGCCGATCAGCAGGCGCGGCGCCGGCCGGTCGGCCAGCCGGGCGCAGGTGAGCGAGGCCAGCGCCTCCTCCGAGTCACCCCGCGTGCTGTTCATCAGCTCGATGGTGCCGACGATGATCGAGAACTCGCTGCCCCGCTGCATCAGGGCGAGGCTTTTGCCGCCGCCGGGCACGTCGCCGGTTTCGAGATGCACCCACTCGTTCATCGCTGCCCTTCTCGGCCCTGCGCCGGGGACGACCCCGCCTGCATTCAACGCCATTGCCTGAATCGCTGAAGGCCGCCTATCAGCGCGCATGTCCAAGCGCACCAAATCTCTGCCGCAGCAACGCGGCTTCGTCCTCTTCGACGTCGTCTTCGCGGACGGAACACGCGCCTCGAACCGGCGCGTGCCGATGGAAATCCTCGGCGGGCTCGACGGCGACGAGCCGGCCCGCCAACTGATCGCCGAGCAGGAGGCGGATATCGCCCAGAAGGCCGGACGGGCGCCGCGCGAGATCCAGACGCTCTCCCGCTCGCCGATCCCGAAGCCGGCCGTGGCCGGCTGACGCCGCGGACTGCCTTGCACGAAGCCGAGGCGACGGGCGATTGTTGACGTTGCCCCGCCTCCCGAAGCCGT
Source organism: Methylorubrum podarium (assembly GCF_040270385.1). NCBI lineage: Bacteria > Pseudomonadati > Pseudomonadota > Alphaproteobacteria > Hyphomicrobiales > Methylobacteriaceae > Methylorubrum > Methylorubrum podarium. Next base: position 10,338 of record NZ_JBELQE010000009.1, read on the forward strand.
CGCCCCGGAAGCGTCGTCACAACAAAAAAGGGGTCGGCACAGGGCCAACCCCTTCAGCATCATCACGAATTGGATGGTACCACCGCCCCGGCTCGAACGGGGGACCCCTAGATCCACAATCTAGTGCTCTAACCAACTGAGCTACGGCGGCACGTGAGGGGGGACTTATCCCGAGGCTGGCGGCATTTCAAGCACCTTGAATGCATCCCGCAACGGATCGCACCGACGATGCACGGGTGCTAGACGGCGGATGCAGAGGCGCCATGGCCTCGACCCGGTCGAAGTCCCCACGCCAAGTCCCCCGCAGTCCTCCGCGAGCGCGATGAGTCCGTCTCGATCTCCCCTCGCCACCGCTCCGCTGGTCCAGGCGCCGGCACGGCTTCGGGCCTGGGTGCGGGGAAGCGAAGTGGCCCTGGTGCTGCTCGCCGCCGTGACCGGCTGCGTCGGCGGTCTCGCCGTCGCCGCCATGAGCGGCGCCAGCCAGCTCCTGCGTGAGGTGCTCTACCGGCTTCCCGCCGGCCAGCGCCTCAGCAGCCTCACGGACCTTCCCACCGAGGGGCTGATGGGACTCCCGTTCCTCGCGCCGGCGCTCGGCGGCGCCGTCCTCGGCCTGCTGCTCCTGGTCTCGACCCGGGGGCGCGGCAAGAACAAGCGTGCCGTCGTCGATCCCATCGAGGCGAACGCGCTGCATGGTGGGCGGATGTCGCTGCGCGGCTCCCTCGACGTGGCGGTGCAGAACGTCGTCTCGAACGGTAGCGGCGCCTCGGTCGGGCTGGAGGCCGGCTACACGCAGGTCGCGGCGGGGATCGCCTCGCGGCTCGGCATCGCCTTCGAGATGCGGCGCTCGGACCTGCGCACCCTGGTCGGCTGCGGCTCGGCGGCCGCCATCGCCGCCGCCTTCGGCTCGCCGCTCACCGGCGCCTTCTACGCCTTCGAGCTCATCATCGGCACCTACACCATCGCGACGCTCGCCCCCGTCGTCGTCGCGGCCCTGTGCGGCAGCCTCGTGATGCGTGCATTGGCGCCGCAGACCGCCTTCGTCGATGTCGGCGCGCTGGCGCTGGCCAAGAGCACGGCGGTCGACGCGGGCGACACGCTGCCCTGCCTCGCCCTCGGGCTCCTCTGCGCCGGCCTCGCGGTGCTGCTGATGCGCGGCGTCGCGCTGGTGGAGCAGGGGTTCCGCGCCTCGCGCCTGCCCGCGGCCGTGCGGCCGATCCTCGGCGGCCTGTGCGTCGGCGGCCTTGCTCTGGCGACGACGCCACAGGTGCTCTCGGCCGGGCACGGCGCGCTTCACATCTACCTTGCCCCGGAGGCGAGCGTGGGGCTCGGCGCGCTGGCCGGGCTCGTCGTCGCCAAGGCGGCGGCCTCGGCGATCTCGATCGGATCGGGCTTCCGCGGCGGCCTGTTCTTCGCGTCGCTGTTCCTGGGCGCGCTGGTGGGCCGCCTCTTCGCCGGCCTCGCGCCGATGCTCTGGCCCGGCTTCGAGCAGTTCGGCCTCGCGCCGGTCGGCTACGCCGTGGTCGGCATGAGCGCCTTCGCCGTCGCCATCGTCGGCGGCCCGCTCACCATGACCTTCCTCGCCCTCGAGATGACCGGAAGCTTCCCCGTGACCGGGCTGGTGCTCGCCTCGGTGATCGCCTCCTCGCTCACCGTGCGGAAGACTTTCGGCTACTCCTTCGCCACTTGGCGCTTTCATCTCCGCGGCGAGACCATCCGCAGCGCCCACGATGTCGGCTGGATGCGAAACCTCACCGTCGGACGGATGATGCGCAAGGATATCCGGCCCGTTTCCCTCGATACGCCGATGGCGACGTTCCTGCGCGCCCACCCGCTGGGCTCGCCCTCCCGCGTGGTCGTGGTGGACGCGCACGACCGCTATGCCGGCATCGTCCTCGTGCCCGAGGCCCATGCCCGCGCCGCCGAGAACGGCGGCGATCCGGCGCGCCTCGCCGACGTCGTCCGCTACCCGACATCGTTTCTGCTCGCCGACATGAGCGTCAAGCAGGCGGCGGCGGCGTTCGATCAGGCCGAGAGCGAGGCGCTCGCCGTGCTCGACGACACCCAGAGCCGCAAGGTCATCGGGCTGCTGACGGAGAGCCACACGCTGAAGCGCTACAGCGAGGAGCTGGACCGGCAGCGGCGCGCCATGCTCGGCGAGGCGGCGTGAGGGCGGACGTGCTATGGCTCGCCGCATGATCCTGCGCGCCCTCCTCGCCGGCCTCTCCCTCGTCCTCATCATCGGAACGGCCGCGCGGGCCGATTCCTGCGACGCCCTCACCGTCCGGCTGATCCGCGGCACCGGCGTCGCCCTGGCCGGGCGCAGCGGCCCGCTGGTGGTGTTCCGCGCCGCCGACGCCGACCGGATGAGCCTCGAATGCGCGAGCCCGCAGCGGCTGGTATTCCGCTCGGACCGGCGCGAGCCGCCGCGCGCGTTCTTCGTCCTGATCGGGCTCGCCGCGCAGACCTTGGCCGGCGCGTCGGCGGAAGCGGTCGAGACCCTCGCCCTTCGCCTGCACCAGGACAGCCTGCTCACCGGCGCGCCGCAGCTCGGCCGCGTCGGCGGTGCGGTTCTGCGCTGCGATCCCGGCGACCGGCCGGACGGCCTCAGTGCCGGCAGCCTGTGCCGTCTGGCGGCGGATCGGACCGGGCGCGGTCTTTCCCGCGCGGCGGGGCCGGGCTAGAGCGGGAGCCATGCCCGAGACCAATCAGACTTCCGGCACCGTCGTTCGGACCGGCGGCGTCGCCTTCGCCAACCACCTGCCGCTGGCGTTGATCGCCGGCCCCTGCCAGCTCGAAGGGCGGAGCCACGCCCTCGAAGTCGCCGCCGCCCTCAAGGAGATGGCGGAAAGGCTCGGGATCGGCCTCGTCTTCAAATCGTCCTTCGACAAGGCCAACCGCACCTCCGGCCGCTCGGCCCGCGGCGTCGGCCTCGAAGAGGCGCTGCCGGTCTTCGCCGAGATCCGCGAGAGCCTCGGCCTCCCGGTCCTCACCGACGTGCACGCGGCCGAGCAGTGCGAGCGGGCGGCGCAGGCCGTCGACATCCTGCAGATCCCGGCCTTCCTGTGCCGCCAGACCGACCTCCTGCTCGCGGCGGCCGCCACGGGGCGGGCGGTCAATGTCAAGAAGGGTCAGTTCCTCGCGCCCTGGGACATGGCGCACGTCGCCGCCAAGGTGACCGAGGCCGGCAACCCCAACGTCATCGTCACGGAACGCGGCGCCTCCTTCGGCTACAACACGCTCGTCTCCGACATGCGCTCGCTGCCGATCATGGCCCGCGTCACCGGCGGCGCCCCGGTCGTGTTCGACGCGACGCACTCGGTTCAGCAGCCCGGCGGCCAGGGGGCGACCTCCGGCGGCCAGCGAGAATTCGTCGCCGTGCTCGCCCGTGCGGCGGTGGCGGTGGGCGTGGCGGGCGTCTTCATCGAGACCCATCCCGATCCCGACCGCGCACCCTCCGACGGGCCGAACATGGTCGCGCTCGCCGACCTGCCCCTTCTGGTTGAGACGCTCATGGCTTTCGACCGTCTCGCCAAGGCGTGAGACCGGTTCGGGTCCGACCCGTTTCAGGTTTCGTTCAGGCAACCTGCGCCACGTTCGAGTGCAATCGAGAACAACGGCAGTCCGGTGGAGGCCTCAATCCTTCCCGGATCTGACGCCCGACTTGTTTGATGCCCGACGTGGCGGGAACTTCCGGCGAAGCTCGGGTGTTTGCCCGTCAAGACGCTTCCGGATCGGAAAGGACGCCATGCGCAAGCTCGCCCTCGTGACCGCCGCCCTCATTTCGGTCGGCACCCTGACCGCCACCTCCGCCGATGCCCGCCCCTACGGCCGCGGCTACGGCCACCATCACGGCTACCACGGCGGCTACGGCCCGCGCGCCTATTACGGCGGCCGCCGCCGCGGCATCGGCACCGGTGCTGCCGTCGGCCTCGGCATCGCGGGTCTCGCGGCCGGCGCGATCGCCGCCGGCGCGGCGCGCGACGCCTATGCCCGCGATCGCTATTACGGCCGTCCGGCCTACGGCTACTACGATTACGGCTACTGAGGCCTGAGCCTCGCACGGATGGAGAGGGCGGCCGGGCAACCGGCCGCCTTTTTCTTTGGCGGCGACGCCCCGGAGCGGCCGACGAACGGCGGCCGGGGACGTGGCAGGCAAGGATGCGCAGCGCCAGGATTGCTCCCCCGACGGCGATGCGACAAGTTCCGCCGCAGCGCAGCAGAGTCGGGGGGAATCATGCCTGTCGTCGCAGCCGTCGTCGGCGCCGTCATGACCGGGCTGATGTACTACTTCATCTACGGCAATGGCATGGAGCAGCTCGACCGCTTTCTCGGCGACCGGCGCAACGCGAAGCTGAGGGCGAGGAGCGAGGCGGCCTTCCGGGCGGCGCCGCTGCGCGCGATTCGCGACCCGGCCGACGCCGCTGGGGTGCTGATGATGCTGGTGGCGCTCGCCCGCGGTACCCCGACGCCAGAGCAGGAGGCGGCCATCGAGGCGGAGATGCGCAAGGTCACCGCCCCGGACGACGACCACGGCACGCGCATGGCCTATATCCGCCACGCCGCCGCCCAGGCTTCCGACGCCAACATTGCGGTCGATCACCTCGCGCCGCTCCTGCGGGAGAAGCTCGACGCGTCGGAGCGCGATGACCTGGAGCGGATGCTGGAGGCGGTCGCCGTCGTCCATGGCGGCCCGATCGAGGCGCAGGAGCGGCTGATCGCCCGCACGGTCCGCGTGCTCGCGGAGCAGCACTGACGAGGACTGATACGGGCGGGTCAGCCCCGGCCGCGATAGGGCGCCACGCCCTGGTCCGGCAGCCAGACGGATTTCAGCGGCTCGCCGGTCTGCCAGAACACGTCGATCGGAATGCCGCCGCGGGGATACCAGTAGCCGCCGATGCGCAGCCAGCGCGGTTCGAGCACGGCGACGAGCCGCCGCCCGATGCCGACGGTGCAATCCTCGTGGAAGGCGCCGTGGTTGCGGAAGGCCCCGAGGTAGAGCTTCAGCGACTTCGATTCGACCAGCCAGCGATCCGGCACGTAGTCGATGACGAGCGTCGCGAAATCCGGCTGCCCGGTCACCGGGCAGAGCGAGGTGAATTCCGGCGCGGTGAAACGGGCGAGATAATCGGTGTCGGCGTGCGGGTTCGGAACGCGGTCGAGCTCCGCGGCCTCCGGCGAGGCGGGCAGCGGCGTCTGACGTCCGAGTTGCTTGGCGTGAGTCTCGATCGGATCCATGGTGAGCCTATACGCGGCCTCCGCCCGGCCGCCTATGGCACGGAGCGAATGCCAGGGATTCCTTCGGATCGGCCGGGGTCACCTGAAAAAACGCGGCATTGAACCGAATTTGTCGAAGCGGCTCGGCCTCGGGCGCCCGCCGGGAGCTTGCCGAGGTCCCGAGGTTGACGGATAAGCCCGCGACGCAGAGCGTCGCAGGACGCGCGGGTCTCGAAAGCATCCGCGAGACGACCCCGCCGCGACGCGCCGCCAAGGAGCGCCCATGACCGCGATCACCAACATCGCCGCCCGCGAGATCCTCGACAGCCGTGGCAATCCCACCGTCGAGGTCGATGTTCTGCTGGAGGACGGCTCCTTCGGCCGCGCCGCGGTCCCCTCCGGCGCCTCCACCGGCGCCCACGAGGCGGTCGAGCTGCGCGACGGCGACAAGGGCCGCTACAACGGCAAGGGCGTGCTCAAGGCCGTCGACGCGGTGCAGAACGAGATTCTCGACGCGATCGGCGGCATGGATGCCGAGGATCAGGTCGCCGTGGACGAGGCGATGATCGCCCTCGACGGAACGCCGAACAAGGCGCGGCTCGGTGCCAACGCGATCCTCGGCGTCTCGCTCGCCGTGGCGAAGGCCGCCGCCGAGACCGCCGGCCTGCCGCTCTACCGCTATGTCGGCGGCGTTCAGGGCCGCGTGCTGCCGGTGCCGATGATGAACATCGTCAACGGCGGGGCCCACGCCGACAACCCGATCGACTTCCAGGAATTCATGGTGATGCCGGTCGGTGCCGCCTCGCTCTCCGACGCGGTGCGGATGGGTGCCGAGATCTTCCACACCCTCAAGAGCGCCCTGAAGAAGGCCGGCCACAACACCAATGTCGGCGACGAGGGCGGCTTCGCCCCGAACCTCCCGTCGGCCGAAGCTGCCCTCGACTTCGTGATGGAATCGGTCAACGCGGCCGGCTTCAAGCCCGGCAGCGACATCGTGCTCGCGCTCGACTGCGCCTCCACCGAGTTCTTCAAGGACGGCGCCTACCATTACGAAGGTGAGGGCCAGACCCGCTCGATCGAGCAGCAGGTCGAGTACCTCGCCAAGCTGACGCAGCATTACCCGATCCTCTCGATCGAGGACGGCATGGCCGAGGACGATTGGGAGGGCTGGAAGCTCCTCACCGACCGGATCGGCAGCCGGGTGCAGCTCGTCGGCGACGACCTCTTCGTGACCAATGTCGAGCGGCTCGCCCGCGGCATCGAGACGGGCACCGGCAACTCGATCCTCGTCAAGGTGAACCAGATCGGCTCGCTCACCGAGACGCTGGCCGCCGTCGATATGGCGCAGCGCGCCGGCTACACCGCGGTGATGTCGCACCGCTCCGGCGAGACCGAGGATTCGACCATCGCCGACCTCGCCGTCGCGACCAACTGCGGGCAGATCAAGACCGGCTCGCTCGCCCGCTCGGACAGACTGGCCAAGTACAACCAGCTCATCCGCATCGAGGAGGGCCTCGGCGCGCAGGCGCTCTACGCCGGCCGCAGCGCGATCCGTCAGCTCGCCGGGCGCTGAAGCGCTCCTCCGCATCGGGCGTGGCCGGCCGCACTGGGCCGCCACGCCTTTTTCATGCGCGGCGGGCGATCGTGCCGGGCGGAAACGCTTTCTTCACCCTGTTCGAGCGAAGCTTCCGCCCGCCATGGTCATCCGTCGCCGCGTCCGCGCCATCGTCGTCCCCGCCGTCCTCTGGACGGTGTCGGCTCTCGTCGTCGGCTACTTCGTGCATCAGGCCGAGAGCGGCAGCCGGGGTCTGGAGGCCAAGCGGGTCCTGAAGGTCGAAGCCTACGGCCTGACCCAGGACCTGAACGCCGCCAAGGCCGAGCGGGCGACCTGGGAGCACCGCGTCTCCCTGCTGCGCAGCGAGCAGATCGATCGCGACCTCCTGGAGGAGCGAGCCCGCGTCGTCCTCGGCCGCGTGCATGCCAATGACCTCGTCATCATCGGCCCGTGAATTTTTATTTCCGATAGAATAGGCATCGATAAGATTCATTTGCACTGTCTTCACGGTCCGGTCATCGTTGCAACCGTGGCGGTAACAGCATTTGATCGGTGTCAGCCCGCCCCTCGATTTCCGCAAATCGCTGCCCTAGAACCCCTCCCAACAGCGTGATTGCGGGAGGACGCCGATGGGTGCGGGCAGCGAGGCGGGGAAACCTGCGGCGGAAACGGACGCGCCGCAGCATCGGCCGGCCCCGAATATTCCCCAGTTCACGAAAGACGAAGATCTTCACGCCTACCGTGAAATGCTGTTGATACGCCGGTTCGAGGAGAAAGCGGGCCAGCTCTACGGCATGGGCCTGATCGGTGGCTTCTGCCACCTCTATATCGGTCAGGAGGCGGTCGTCGTCGGCATGCAGATGGCCGGCGAGGACGGTGACCAGAACATCACCGGCTACCGCGACCACGGCCACATGCTGGCCTGCGGCATGGACCCCAAGGGCGTGATGGCCGAGCTGACCGGGCGCCGCGGCGGCTATTCCCGCGGCAAGGGCGGCTCGATGCACATGTTCAGCCGCGAGAAGCAGTTCTTCGGCGGCCACGGCATCGTCGGCGCGCAGGTCGCCCTCGGTACCGGCCTCGCCTTCGCCGACGCCTACCTCAAGAACGGCAAGGTCAGCTTCACCTATATGGGCGACGGCGCGGCCAACCAGGGCCAGGTCTACGAGAGCTTCAACATGGCGGCCCTGTGGAAGCTGCCGGTGGTCTACGTCATCGAGAATAACCGCTACGCCATGGGCACCTCGGTGGCCCGCGCCTCGGCGCAGACGGATTTCTCGAAGCGCGGCCTCTCATTCGGCATTCCCGGCGAGCAGGTCGACGGCATGGACGTGCGCACGGTCCGCGAGGCCGCCGCGCGCGCCATCCATCACGCCCGTTCCGGCGAAGGCCCCTACATCCTTGAGATGCAGACCTACCGCTACCGCGGCCACTCCATGTCCGATCCGGCCAAGTACCGGTCGAAGGACGAAGTCTCGAAGATGCGCGACGAGCACGACCCGATCGAGATGGTGCGCAAGCGCCTGCTCGAGGCGCACGGCGTGCCCGAGGCCGACCTGAAGGGCATCGACGCCAAGGTCCGCGAGGTCGTCAACGAATCCGCCGACTTCGCGACCCACGATCCCGAGCCCGATCCGTCGGAGCTCTGGACCGACATCCTTCTCGAAGCCCGCGCCTGAACGTGTCCCCGACACGCCTCCGGCCCTTTGCGGCCGGCGGCCGGTGAGGCCTTCGCAAAAACAAGCCCGACCGTCGACGCACCCGGATCGATAGAGCAGCGCAAATGGCGACCGACATCCTGATGCCCGCCCTCTCTCCGACCATGGAAGAGGGAAAGCTCGCCAAATGGCTGAAGAAGGAGGGCGATCCGGTCAAGGCCGGCGACGTCCTGGCCGAGATCGAGACCGATAAGGCGACGATGGAGGTCGAGGCGATCGACGAGGGCGTCCTCGCCAAGATCCTCGTTGCGGACGGAACCGAGAACGTCGCCGTCAACACGCCGATCGCGATCATCGCAGACGAGGGCGAGGACGTCTCGGCCGCGGCCGCGAGCGGCGGAAAGGGCAAGCCCAACGGCGCCTCCGGCGGCGCGCCCGCTCCGACCCCCGACATGCAGGCCGAGGGCTTGGCCGATGCCTCAGCCGCCTCCGCCAAGACCGGCGAGGACGCGCCGAGGGCACCCGCTTCCCCCGCCGTCATCACCAACAAGGCCCCCGACCCGGTGATGGAGGAGTTCCCGGCGGACTCGCCGATGAAGACCATGACCGTGCGCGAGGCCCTGCGCGACGCGATGGCCGAGGAGATGCGCAAGGACGAGGCCGTCTTCGTCATGGGCGAGGAGGTCGCCGAGTACCAGGGCGCCTACAAGATCACGCAGGGCCTGCTCCAGGAATTCGGCGCGCGCCGCGTGGTCGACACCCCGATCACCGAGCACGGCTTCGCCGGCATCGGCGTCGGCGCGGCCTTCATGGGCCTCAAGCCCATCGTCGAGTTCATGACCTTCAACTTCGCGATGCAGGCGATCGACCACATCATCAACTCGGCGGCCAAGACCCTCTACATGTCCGGCGGCCAGCTCGGCTGTCCGATCGTCTTCCGTGGTCCCAACGGCGCCGCCGCCCGCGTCGCCGCCCAGCACAGCCACGACTACTCCGCGTGGTACTCGAACGTGCCGGGCCTCAAGGTGATCGCGCCCTACACCGCCTCCGACGCCAAGGGCCTGCTCAAGGCGGCGATCCGCGATCCCAACCCGGTGATCTTCCTCGAGAACGAGATCCTCTACGGCCAGTCCTTCCCGGTGCCGGAGATCGAGGATTTCGTCCTGCCGATCGGCAAGGCGCGCATCCATCGTCCTGGCAAGGACGTGACCATCGTCTCCTTCGCCATCGGCATGACTTACGCCCTCAAGGCGGCCCAGGCGCTCGCCGAGGAGGGGATCGAGGCGGAGGTGATCGACCTGCGCACCATCCGTCCGATGGACAGCGCGACGGTGGTGGAATCGGTTAAGAAGACCGGCCGCTGCGTCTGCGTGGAGGAGGGCTTCCCGCAATCGGGCGTCGGCGCCGAGATCGTCGCCCGGCTGATGGTCGATGCCTTCGATTATCTCGACGCGCCGGTGCTGCGGGTGACCGGCAAGGACGTGCCGATGCCCTACGCGGCCAATCTCGAGAAGCTGGCCCTGCCGAGCGTGGCCGAGGTCGTCGAGGCGGTCAAAAGCGTCTGCTACAAGTAACTGGGCTTAGATGTCGGAAAAGTTCGAAGAACTCGAGATCCCGCCCGACGCCCTGGAACAGGGCGGGATCGAGATCGTGCGCGCCTCGATCGTCGATGGTGCCGTGAGCGTCGCGCTCCGGCGGGCCTTCGACGATCCGGCGACCTGGGGTCGCCTGCTCATCGATCTCGCGCGGCAGGCCGCCCGCGCCTACGCGATGGAGTCGGACATCTCGGAGGAGGAAGCCTTCGAGCGCATCCGTGCCGGGTGGGAGGCGGAGAGCCTCGATCCCAACAACCCTCTCAACTGACGACGGCCCGGCGACGTCATGATACGCCACGACGCACAGCTCGACCCTCCGGCCCCACCGTCACCGTGGGAAGCCTGAACATGGCCGAGGCCGCCGCTCGCCATGCGACCTACGCCGATCTCGAGGCCGTGCCCGACCATCTCGTGGCCGAGATCGTCGACGGCACGCTGGAAACGCATCCGCGGCCGCGCCCCCGGCACGCCACGGCGGCGGCCGGGCTGGCCGGCGAGCTGATCCCGCCGTTCGACCGCGGGCGCGGCGGGCCCGGGGGCTGGATCTTCATGATCGAGCCGGAGCTTCACCTCGGCCCGCACGTGGTCGTGCCCGATCTCGCCAGCTGGCGCCGCGACCGGATGCCGGCCGAGCCGGACACCGCCTATATCGAGACGGCACCGGATTGGGTCAGCGAGATTCTCTCCCCCGCGACCGCGCGGCTCGTCCGCGGACCGAAGCGGCGCATCTACGCGGAAGCCAGTGTCGCCTTTCTCTGGTTGCTGGATCCGGGGGACGGCGTGCTCGAAACCTTCGCCCTCACGGCTGAAAGCTGGCTCCTGACCGGCACCGTGCAACGCGGGGAGACCGTCGCCGCTCCGCCCTTCGATGCGGTGCCGTTCCCGCTCGACGTCCTCTTTCCCTTCGATCCGCCCGCCCCTGCGCCCGAGGCTTGAGACATGCCCATCAACGTCCTGATGCCCGCCCTGTCTCCGACCATGGAGAAGGGCAACCTCGCCAAGTGGCTCAAGAAGGAGGGCGACGCCATCAAGTCCGGCGACGTCATCGCCGAGATCGAGACCGACAAGGCGACCATGGAGGTCGAGGCGGTCGATGAGGGCGTCCTCGCCAAGATCCTCGTGGCCGAAGGCACCGCCGACGTGCCGGTCAACGAGTTGATCGCGCTGATCGCCGAGGATGGCGAGGATCCGGGAAGCCTCGAGGCCCCCAAGGGCGGCGCCGAGGCGAAGACCGCCCCGGTCGAGCCGAAGAGCACGCCCGATCAGAACGCCGCGCCCGACGGCGCCCACGCATCCTATGCCCGGGTCGATCAGGCGCCCGAGGGCGCTAGGCCGAACGGGGCCGCCGAGCCCGCGGCCCAGGGCTCCGGCGGCCGGGTCTTCGCCTCGCCGCTCGCCCGCCGCATCGCCAAGCAGGAGGGCGTCGATCTCTCCGCGGTGAAGGGCTCCGGTCCCCACGGCCGGGTGATCCAGCGCGACGTGCAGGCGGCGATGGAGGGCGGAACGGCCAAGGCCGACGCCCCGGCGAAGCCCGAGGCCAAGGCCGCCGCGCCCGCGCCGGAAAAGGCCGCACCGAAGGCGGCGCCCGTGGGCGGCGCGCCGGCCGGCCTCAGCCTGGAGCAGGTGAAGGGCTTCTTCGAGGCGGGCAGCTTCGAGGAGGTGCCGCTCGACGGCATGCGCAAGACCATCGCCAAGCGCCTCACCGAGGCGATGCAGGTCGCGCCGCACTTCTACCTCACCGTCGACTGTGAACTCGATGCGCTGATGAAGCTGCGCGAGACGCTGAACGCCTCCGCCGGCAAGGACAAGGACGGCAAGCCGCTGTTCAAGCTCTCGGTCAACGACTTCGTCATCAAGGCGATGGGCCTCGCGCTCACCCGCGTGCCGACGGCCAACGCCGTCTGGGCCGAGGACCGCATCCTGCGCTTCAAGCATGCCGAGGTCGGCGTCGCGGTGGCGATCGACGGCGGCCTCTATACGCCGGTGATCCGCAAGGCCGACCAGAAGACGCTCTCCGCCATCTCCAACGAGATGAAGGATTTCGCGGGCCGCGCGCGGGCCAAGAAGCTGAAGCCGGAAGAGTATCAGGGCGGCGTCACCTCGGTGTCGAACCTCGGCATGTTCGGCATCAAGCACTTCACGGCGGTGATCAACCCACCGCAATCGACAATCCTCGCGGTCGGCGCCGGCGAGAAGCGGGTCGTCGTCAGGGACGGCGCCCCGGCGGTGATCCAGGCCATGACCTGCACGCTCTCCTGCGACCACCGCGTCCTCGACGGCGCGCTGGGCGCCGAGCTGATCTCCGCCTTTAAGGAGCTGATCGAGAACCCGATGGGGATGTTGGTGTGACGCGCACCAACGCCATCTCTCCTCCCCCTTGCGGGGAGGAGCCGGAGGTGGGGGTGGTGCAGAATCGAGAGCGTCCGCTCCGCCTGCCGCATTGCCGAGCCTGCGCCTTCCGTAAGGTCGGGCTCAC
>NZ_JBELQE010000127.1:0-32933 GCF_040270385.1 Methylorubrum podarium
GGGGTCGGGTGAGGGGAGCGCCGCTTCCGGAAAGACCTGAGCCGCCCCCTCTCCCGCCCGCTCGCGCGGGCACCCTCCCCCGCAGAGGGGGGAGGGTTAAAGCCAAGTCATTGCGCCAGCCCGACCTGCACGAGGTTGTCGCTGAAGGTCGGCGAGTGGCCCATGCCGCCGTAGGTCGAGGCGCTGATGACGTTCACCGCCCCGTCGCGGTTGAGCGAGTGCCAGTAGCCGAGCGAGGCGATCACCAGCCCCGGCGGCACCTCGTCGGTCACCCGCGCCTGGCCGTGGAAGGCGCCGCGGTCGTTGAAGACGCGCACCAGCGCCCCGTCCGTGACCTCGCGGATCGTCGCGTCGGCCGGGTTGATCAGGATCGTCTGCTCGCCCTGCGCCCGGACCTTGTGCGCCTCGTTGGCGTATTGCGAGTTGAGGAAGCCGTGGCTCTTCGGCGAGACGATGTTGAGCGGATAGCGCTCGGCCTGCCCCGGATTCGTCTCCGGGCGTTCGTTGGCCGGCACGTAGCCCGGCAGCGGGTCGAGGGGCTCGCCGCCTTGGAAGTGCTCGTACATCTGGCGGAAGGGCGGGGCGACGAAGTTGCCCCCCGTGACCGCCGCCTCCGAGTAGAACTCGCACTTGCCCGACGGCGTCGGGAAGTTGCCCTCCGCGTGCGGGGTGCGCGTGGCCGGGTCGCCGATATTGAGGCGGTACCAGCCGTGCTGGCGGAAATGATCCATGGAGATGCCGCCGAGCTTCGGGCTCTCCCAGTCGAGATACCATTCCATGAGTTCCGCCTCGCTCATGGAGAATTGCGGCTCGGTGAAGCCGAAGGTCTTGGCCAGCCGCCGGAACAGCTCGGCATTCGAGACCGTCTCGCCCGGCGGCTCGATCGCCTTCTGGTTCAGGGTGAAGAAGAAGTGCCCCCAGGAGAACATCATGTCGTCGTGCTCGGCCGCCATGGTGGCCGGGAGCAGGATGTCGGCGTAGCGGGCGGTGTCGGTGACGAAGTGCTCGCTGACCACCGTGAACAGGTCCTCGCGGGCGAGGCCGCGCTTGATCTTGGCAGTCTCGGTCGAGTTCGAGACCGGGTTGGCGTTGTAGACCATCAGGGCATGGATGCCGGGCTCGATTCCCGCCTCGCCGGTCAGCACCTCGCCGAGCTTGAGCACGTTGAGCACCCGCGTGCCCTCCGGGATCAGGTCCGGCCGGCAGACCCGGTCCCAGTGCACCGGGAACTCCCACAGCGGCATCTGGTAGACGCCGCCGCCCGGATCCTTCCAGGACCCCGTCAGCGCGGGAAGCGAGAAGATGGCGCGCAGCGCCTGGGCGCCGCCCGCGCTGCGCTCCACCGCCACGCCGGGCCGCAGCGCCGCGTTGGGGGTGGTGGCGTATTCCCGCGCGAGGTGCCGGATGTCCTCGGCCGGGATGCCGCAGATCGCGGCGGCGTATTCGGGGGTGAAGGCCCGCGCCCGTTCTTTGAGCGGCTCGAAGCCGACGGTGTGGCGGGCGATGTAGTCGTCGTCGGTCAGGCCCTCTTCGATGATGACGTGGATCATCGCCATGGCCAGCGCCCCGTCGGTGCCGGGCTTCGGCATCAGGTGCCAGTCGGCCTGCGCCGCCGTGCGCGAGCGGTAGGGGTCGATCACCACGACCTTCGCGCCGTTGCGCTGCGCCTCCTTCACCACGTGCCAGTGGTGCAGGTTGGTCGAGACCGAGTTGCAGCCCCAGATCACGATCAGCTTCGACTGCTCGAAGCTCATCGGATCGGTGCCGTTGGTGGGCCCGACGGTTAGCAGCCACGCCGTGCACGAGCCGGAGCCGCAAAACGTCTTCTCGGCCACGGTCGCGCCGAGGCGGTTGAAGAAGGCGTCGCCCACGGTGAGGCCCTGCACCACGCCCTCGTTGCCGAGGTAGTTGTAGGGGAGGATCGCCTCCGCCCCGTGCGTCGCGATGATGCCGCTGAACCGGCGGTGGATCTCGGAAAGCGCCTCGTCCCAGGTGATGCGCTCGAACTGGCCGCTGCCCTTCGGGCCGGCGCGGCGCATCGGGTAGAGGACGCGGTCGGGGTTGTAATGGTGGCGGTCGAAGTCCTTGAGCTTGCCGCAGAGCGCGCCGCGGGTCATCGGATGGTCGGGGTTGCCGCGCACGTCGATCAGCCGCCCGTTCTCGACGGTGTAGATCATCGAGCAGGTATCGGGGCAGTCGTGCGGGCAGGCGCCGAGCCGGGTGACGGCCTCGGACACCGTCTTGGCGGCCGCCTCAGCCTCGATCTCCGAGATGCGCTCTTCGAGCATGGTGTTCCTCCTCGCGCGGCCGGATCTTGACCTCTGGATCTTGGCGTCCGGCTCGTTGCAAGCATCGAGCCTAACGTGGGGGAGCGTAGAAAAATAGTGCGATTCTAAGAAGCGCTCGAAGGGACAACGCTGCCGGGTGAGTGCAAGACCTGCATCATGATGCCTGCTCATGATGCAGGACCATCCAAGTCGGACGACGGCCATCCCCTTACGGAAACGTCGCCCTAGATGAGCCGCCGTGCCCCGTCTCGCCCTCGTCCTCCTGCCGGCCGCCCTCGCCGTGCTCGCCGGTCCCTCGCGCGCGGCTCCCTCGCCCGAGAGCGAGACGGTGGAGCAGGCGCTTTGCCGGCTGATCGAGGAGTCCGCGAGGGCCCGCAGCCTGCCGGTCCCGTTCCTGACCCGGCTGATCTGGCGCGAGAGCTCGTTCCGCGTCGGCGTGGTGAGCCCGGCGGGCGCGCAGGGCGTGGCGCAGTTCATGCCGGGCACGGCCAGGGATCGCGGCCTCGGCGATCCGTTCGACCCCGAACAGGCGATCCCGCACGCCGCGCATTTCCTGTCCGACCTCAAGCGGCAATTCGGCAATCTCGGCCTCGCCGCGGCGGCCTATAACGGCGGGCCGGGGCGGGTCTCGGCCTGGCTCGCCGGCAGCGGCGGCCTGCCCGCGGAGACGCGGGCCTACGTCATCGCCATCACCGGCCGGCCGGCGGAGGATTGGCGCCCGAACGCCGCCGTCGAGATGCCGGAAGGGTCCGATCCGGCGGGGAAGAAGGCCGAGGCGAAACCCGAGGACAAGCCGCCCCCGCCGGAGGCCGAGACGCAGACCTGCCTGCAGGTGACCGCGGCCCTGCGCATCCCGTCGCGCGGGGACCGGTTCGCGCTGGCGATCGAGGGCGGCCCGGCCGCGCCCTGGGGCGTGCAGCTCGCCGGAAACTTTTCCAAGTCGCTGGCGCTGGCGAGCTTCCAGCGGGCGCGCACCCGCTACACCAGCGTGATCGGCGAGGTGCGGCCGATGATCATCGGCACGCGCCTGCGCTTCCGCGGCACCCGCACCTTCTACCGGGTGCGCATTCCGGCCGAGAGCCGGGCCGCCGCGGACGGCCTGTGCCAGAAGATCCGCGGGGTCGGCGGCGCCTGCATCGTCCTGAGGACATAACTCCCAAAACCGCCCAAGGTCGTCACCAAGCGGCCATGAATCCGCCGCGACCGCCGCGTCAATCACGAGTCACATGATCAAGGCATTCGTCTCCCTCGTCTCCCTGGTCTGCCTCGGGCTCACCGCCCTCGGGCTCAGCGGCTGCTCGCCGCTGGCGCTGTTCGACGCGCTGGGGCCGCGCGACAAGGGCGGGCGCCTCGCGGTCCGCGACGCCGCCTACGGCGCCGATCCGCGCCAGCGCCTCGACGTGTTCGTGCCGACGGTGCCGGTGGAGCGGGCGCCGGTGCTGGTGTTCTTCTACGGCGGCTCGTGGAGCAGCGGCAGCAAGGACGACTACGCCTTCGCCGCGCAGGCCTTCGCCGCGCAGGGCTTCGTGACCGTGCTGCCGGACTACCGGCTCTACCCGAAAGCGCGCTTTCCCGAGTTCCTGAAGGACGGGGCGGCGGCGATCGCCTGGGTGCGCAACAACATCGCCGCGCAGGGCGGCGACCCGAACCGGATCGTGCTCGCCGGCCACTCGGCGGGCGCCTACAACGCGGCGATGCTCGGGCTCGACCCGGAATATCTGCGCCAGGCCGGCGTCGATCCGCGGGCGGTGCGGGCGGTCGCCGGGCTGTCGGGCCCCTACGACTTCCTGCCCTTCGACCAGACAACCTCGATCGAGGTGTTCGGGCAGGCGCCCGACCCGGAGGCGACGCAGCCCGTCTCCTTCGCCGGCGCCCACTCGCCGCCGACCTTCCTCGCCACCGGCGACAAGGACACTGTGGTGAAGCCCCGCAACACCGCGAGCCTCGCCGAGCGCCTGCGCACCGCCCGCGTGCCGGTTCAGGAGCGGGTCTACGAGGGCCTCGACCATTCCGACACGCTGCTCGCGCTCTCCGTCAGCTTCCGCCGCAAGGCGCCGGTGCTCGCCGAGATGAGCGCCTTCCTCCACCAGCACGCGGGCGCGCGCCGGCTCACCACGCTGACGATGCACTGAGTTCTTCGAGGGTCTCGATGCGGCGCCTGTCCACCATCGCGGCCCTGCTCGCGCTCGGTCTCGCGACGGCAGCCTCGGCGGCGGATCGGTCGGAGCAGGTTCGGATCGGGGATACGGCGCGGACCTACACCCTCCACATCCCGGACGCGTCGCCGCCGCCGAGCGGCTTTCCCGTCGTCCTCGCCTTCCACGGCGGCGGCGGCCGGGGCGCCCGGATGCGCCGCCTGACGGGGCTCGACGGCTTGGCCGACGCGCGCGGCTTCGTCGCCGTCTACCCGGACGGGATCGACGGACACTGGAACGACGGCCGCGCGACGATCCGCAACCCGCAGGACGATGTCGGCTTCGTCGCCGCGCTGCTCGACCGTGTCGCGGCGAGCCTGCCCGTCGATCGCCACCGCATCTACGCGACCGGCCTCTCCAACGGTGCGCTCTTCACGGAGCGTCTCGGCTGCGACCTGTCCGAGCGCATCGCCGCCATCGCGCCGGTCGCGGGGACGCTCCCCGCCGATCTCGCCCCGCATTGCCGGCCCGCCCGAACCGTCGCCGTGATGCAGGTCAGCGGCACGGCCGATCCGATCATGCCGTTCGCCGGCGGTCGGGTCGCGGATTTCGGCGGGCGCGGCGAGGGCGGCCAAGTCGCGTCGGTGGCCGACACCGTCGATGTCTGGGCGCGGCGCAACGGCTGCGATCGCCGGAGCGCGGAGGAAACGCTGCCGCCGGCCGTCCCCGCCGATCCGACCCGCATCGTTCGCAGGCGCCATACGGGCTGCGCGGCCGCCGGTCCGGTCACGGTTCTGACCGTCGTCGGCGGCGGCCATGCCTGGCCGGGCGGTGCGCAATTCGCCCCGCCGTTTCTCATCGGCCGCGTGAGCCCACAGCTCGACGCCAGCCGCGCCATCGTCGATTTCTTCCTGTCCCTGCCGCCGCGGTGACGTCGCCGGTCACGCGTTTTCCGGGATCGGCCGCGGCCGCCGATCCGGGCCGATGGCGACGAAGGTGAAGAGGCCCTCCGTCACCTTCATCGTGGCCTCGCCCTCCCGCTCCCGGCGCCAGACCTCGACCTGGATGCCCATCGAGGTGCGGCCGGTCTTCACGATCCAGGCGTAGAAGCTCACTTCGTCGCCGACGAAGACCGGCCGGTGGAAGGTCATCGCCTCCGCCGAGATCGTGGCGCAGCGCCCCCGCGCCCGGCGGGCGGCGACGTTGCCGGCGGCCATGTCCATGTGCGCCATCAGCCAGCCGCCGAAGATGTCGCCGGCGGGGTTCGTGTCGGTCGGCATCGCCACGGTGCGGATCACCGGCGGCCCGCGATCGGTCGGCTGCACGGCTTCGGCGGAAGGCACTTCGCTCGTCATCGGAAAGGCTTTTTGGGTCGAGGGCTGCGCTCGAGCGTAGCAGGCCCCGTGCCGGCCGGACCACCGAGCCGGGTGACGGTGCCGCGGACTTGTTTCGGACCGCGCCGGCAGGCCCGACCCTTCCCCCGCGGCCATCCCCTCAAATGCGACGGATCGCGTTAACCGATTTTTAACCCGGCGATTGCGGCGGGCCAGCGGCTGTGAGACCTTCATTAACGGAAGCTTAACTGCTCGGTCAGGGCCATGCGTATCGCGTTCTCCAAGCTCTGTGTCGTTCGGCCCTCGCGCGCTGTCACGACCCGCCTGCTGGCGGGCCTCGCCCTGGCCGGGGCCTTCCTCGCCGCGCCGGCCCCGCGGGCCGAGGCGCAGACCACCGCCGCGCTTCCGGCGATGAGCCTGTCGGCGGTCACCACCGGCCCGGCCCGGCCGATCGCCGCCTGGGCCGAGTTCTGCGAGCGCTACCCGGCCGAGTGCGCGGTCGACCGCACGGAGCCCGCCAGCATCACCCTGACGCCGGCCCTGTGGCAGGCGATCAACGCGGTGAACCGCCGGATCAACCGGGCGGTCGAGGCGGTGACCGATCAGGATCACTGGCGCGCCGCCGACCGCTGGGACCTCGCCGAGGACGGCCGCGGCGATTGCGAGGACTTCCAGCTCCTCAAGCGCCGGCTGCTGGTCGAGGCCGGCCTGCCGCGCCGGGCGATGCGGATGACCGTGGTGATCGACGAGAAGGGCGAGGGCCATGCCGTCCTCACCATCCTCACCAACCGCGGCGACCTCGTGCTCGACAACAAGACCAACGCGGTGCTGCCCTGGCGCCAGACCGGTTACACCTTCGTCAAGCGCGAGAGCCAGGAAGCGGTGGGCTGGATGGCGCTCGGCCGCGACGCCTCGCCGCTCACCGCCGCCAACCGCTGAGCCAACCTTTTCCGGTCCCGAAACGGGACCAAGCCCACCTCTCGCGCGTTAGCAGACTTTAACGGGGTGGCGACCAAGGTTGACGAGACGTTTCCGCGAGCGGGCACCGCCCCGGAAAACGCCGTCCACGCCTCAGGTTCGCCGTCCCAGGGTCCGCTTGCCCATGCGTCGCGTCCTCCTCGCCAGCCTTCCCGCCCTCGCCCTGCTCGCGGCTCTCCCCGCGCGCGCCGAGAGTTCGGAGGGCGCGCGCCACGCCGCGTGGCAGACCTGCCTCGACGAGGCCTTTTCCGATCAGGTCCGCACCACGAGCCGGAGCTTCGCCGCGACCAAGGCGGTCTCCACCTGCCGCGACCGGGAAGAGGCCTATCTCGGCGCGCTGGCCGGCTCGCCGCTCCTCGACGGCGAGGACGTCGCCCGCATCCGCCCCGCCCTCATCGCCCGCGCCCGCGACCGGCTGATGGGCGAGCGGCGCTTCAGCGCGCTCTGATACGTCATCCGCTTGATCACTTCGGTTTCTTCTCCGTCATTGCGAGGCGAAGCCGTGGCAATCCAGGGCGCGCCCTTTCTTGAGAGGTCGCGCGCTGGATCGCTTCGGCTCCGCCTCGCGATGACGGCAGTAGGCAAGCACCGAGGTGATCAGCCGGAAACCGCGCCGGGAAGCCCGCGAGGCGCTTGAGCGTGGCCCAAATCCGCCATCACGAAGAGATCGATCGGATTTGGCATGGCCCGTCCGGCGCTCACGCCAGCATGTAGGCCAAGAGCGAGCGCAGCTGCGCCGGCTTGATCGGCTTGTGGACGAGTTCGGCCCCCGTGGCCTGGGCGCGGGCGGCGATGTCGGCGCCGTGGTCGGCGGTGGTGAGGATCACCGGCGTCACCCAGCCCCGGTTGCGCCGCAGGTAATCGACCACGTCGAGGCCGCAGGCGCCGTTGTCGAGGTGGTAGTCGATCACCATCACGTCCGGCCGCGCCAGCCCGGCGCCCAGAGCCGCCACGACGCCGGCGAGGTCGCGGAACACCTGCACCTCGGCGTCCCAGCTGCGCAGGAGCCGCCGCAGCGCCTCCGCCGTCGAGGCGTCGTTCTCGATCGCCAGCACCCGCGCGCCCGTCAGCGCCGTCGCCAGCGGCGCGAGGGGCACCCGCGCGTCCGGCCGCTGCGCGGCGAGCGGCAGGGTGAGGCTCAGGCGCGTGCCGTGGCCGGTGCGGGACTGCAGCGCGAGGGCGTGATCGAGCGTCGAGGCCATGCGCTGCACGATCGACAGGCCGAGCCCGAGGCCGACGCCGCCGTCGTCGCCCTCGCGCCCGCCGCGGAAGAATTCCTCGAAGATCAGCGCCCGCTCGTTCTCCGGGATGCCGCAGCCGGTATCGACCACGTCGATCCGGCAGCGCTTGTCCCGACGCCGCGCGGCGATCAGCACGCCGCCGCGCTCGGTGTAGCGGATCGCGTTGGAGACGAGGTTCTGCAGGATGCGCTGGAGCAGGATTCCGTCGGTCTCCACCACGAGGTCGGCGCAGCGGGTGACGAGGCGCAGTTCCTTGCGCTCGGCAAACGGCCGGAAGCTCGCCTCGATCCCGGCGACGAGGTCGGCGAGCCGCACCGGCTTCACCACGGGCCGCACGATGCCGGCATCGAGCTTCGAGATGTCGATGAGCGCCTTGATCAGGTCCTCGATCGTCTCCAGGCCGCGCTCGACCTGCCGGGCGACCGCCTTCGCCTCCGGCCCCGGCGCGAGGTCGGTCAGCGCCGAGAGCGAGAGGCGGGCGGCGTTGAGGGGCTGGAGCAGGTCGTGGCTGGCGGCGGCGAGGAAGCGCGTCTTCGAGCGATTGGCGGTCTCGGCCTCTTCTTTGGCCGCCTGCATCGCCTCGTTCGAGCGCTCCAGGCTGCGCATCAGCGCGGTCAATTCCTCCGTGCGGGCGCGGACGCGGCCCTCCAGCATGATCGCGGTCTGGAACAGCGAGTAGGCCCCGCCCTGCTGGTCCATGGTGCGCTCGACATGGGCCATCAGCGCGGCGTTGATGCGCTCGAGCTTGGCCACGCGATGCGTCAGGGATTCGACGGTCTGCGGCTCGGTCGGGGGCTCCGTCCAGAGGGTCGGGCGGTTCATGGCGCAGTCTTCACGTCACCGCCTTCACGCCCCGGCCCACCGGCCCCTCGGCCCGGCCGATGGCGATCCCCGTGAAGGTCTGGTTGAGGTGCATCGAGCGGTACTGCTCGCCGTAGGTCTCGAAGCCGACCACGCCGTAGCGCTTGTAGAGCTCGGCGATGCGGTGGCGCACCTGCCGGCTCTCGGCATCGAGCCGGCGGAAGACGCAATCGAAGCCGATCACGAGGTCGAGCCCGCCGAGCGCCTCGTCGAGCCCTTCCAGCTCGGCCCGCGTCGCCTCGACGATGTCGCGGGGCTGGGCCAGCGTCAGCACCACCCCCTCGCCGACGGCGCAGAAGAAGGTCATCGAGCCGTCCGGCTCGACCCGGCTGATCGAGCGGCAGTAATACTCGCCGCCGATCTTCACCGCGAGTGGGTAGGCGGCGAAAGACATCGTCGACAGGTTTTCCGGGTCGAGACCCACCGCCATGGCGTATTCCCGCGCCGCGGGCTCGGCGTTCAGTTCGGTGACGCGCCGCTCCTCCTCGCGGGCGGCGGTGACCACGAACTTGCGGTTCGTCGGCTCGAAATTGTCGCTCTTGAAGATGCGGATCGGGAAATCGGTCTCGACCAACAGGATCACCGCCGCCTCGCGGCAGACCTGGCCCTGGTGGATCAGCACCGTGCTGCGGAAGGCGAGGTCGTCGCCGGCCGAGCCGCCGATCAGCGGGATGCCGTCGAGCGCCCAGGCCACCGCCGAGACCACCGTCTCCTCGGCGTTGGCGAGCGAGTCGATCAGGGAGAGGGCGAAGCGGTGGCCGCTGCCGCCGTCGGGCCGCCCCCCGTCGAGGGCGCGGCGCAGGCCCCGCACGGTCGCGGCGGCCCCCTCCACGTCGAGCCGGGCGATGTCGGTGAGCAGGCCCGCGGCGATGCGGAAGCCCTGGCGGGGGAAGGCGATGGCGACGAGGCCGCGATCGATCGAGCCGGCCGGGCTGATCCCGCCGGAGGTGGAGCAGCCGGTGAGCCCGACGCCGGGAAACTGCGCGGCGAGCGCCGCGGTGAGGGCATTCGCGTCGTAGGCCGGCGAGAAGAACACGATCAGGTAGCCGACCGCCGCCCGGTCGAGAGCCTCCGCCACGGCCGCGACCGCGCCCGGGGCGTCGCCCGCATCCGTCCAGGCCGTCTGGATTCCGCACAGATGCCCGCGCATCTGCGTGCCGTGCGCCACCCGCTCCCTCCCTCGCACGGGGTCTGTTCCGGCGAGCCGGCCGCCCCTGTCGTGTTGGGCCCGACTATGTGCCCGGCGAAAGGGCGTGGCAATGGCCGGACCGGCCCCGGAGAGGGGCCGAGGGCGTCAGGCCGCGGCCGCCGGCCGCTCGCCCCGTGCCCGGTAGGACAGGGCCTCGGCCAAGTGCAGCCGCCGCACCTGCGCCTCGCCGTCGAGGTCGGCCAGCGTCCGGGCGACGCGGAGCGTCCGGTGGAAGCCGCGGGCGGAGAGCCGCATGGTCTCCGCCGCGTGGCGGATCAGCGCCGCCCCCTCGGCATCGGGCGCGGCGGCGGTCTCGATCACGGTCGCCGGGCAGGTGGCGTTGGTGGTCGCGGCCGGCAGGCCGAGGGCGGCGTAACGCGCGCTCTGGAGCCCGCGGGCGGCGGCGACCCGCGCGGCGGCCTCGGCCGAGCCTTCCGCGGGCGGCGGCAGGATCAGGTCGGCGGCGGTGACCGCCGCGACCTCGATCCGCAGGTCGATCCGGTCGAGCAGCGGCCCGGAGATGCGGGCGCCGTACTGCGCCACGCAGCGCTCGTTCGGCCCCCGGCGGCAGGCATAGCCCGGCTCCAGCGCCATGCCGCAGCGGCACGGGTTCATCGCCGCGACGAGCTGGAAGCGGGCCGGGTAGGTCACCCGGTGGTTGGCCCGCGCGATCATGATCTCGCCCGTCTCCATCGGCTGGCGCAGGGAATCGAGGACCTGCGGCGTGAATTCGGGCAGCTCGTCGAGGAACAGCACGCCGCCATGGGCGAGGGAGGCCTCGCCGGGCCGGGCGTTGAGGCCGCCGCCGACGAGCGCGGCCATGGAGGCGGAGTGGTGCGGCTGGCGGAACGGCCGGCGGTTCGAGAGGGCGCCGCCCTTCAGCTCGCTCGCCACCGACTGGATCATCGAGACTTCGAGCAGCTCGCGCGGCCCCAGCGGCGGCAGGATCGAGGGGAGACGCGCGGCGAGCATCGACTTGCCGGCGCCGGGCGGGCCGTTCATCAGCAGGTTGTGGCCGCCGGCCGCGGCGATCTCGAGGGCGCGCTTGGCGCCCTCCTGGCCCTTGATGTCGCGCAGATCCGGCATCGGCCCGGCGGGCGCGGCCACCGCCGGCTGCGGCCGGGCCATCACCTGGCTGCCCTTGAAGTGGTTGGCGAGCTGGATCAGCGAGCGCGGGGCGAGCACGTCCATGTCGCCCGCGGCCCAGGCCGCCTCCGGGCCGGTCGCGGCGGGACAGATCAGGCCGAGCCCCCGTCCGTTCGCCGCCATCGCCGCCGGCAGCACGCCGGCCACGGCGGTGATCGAGCCGTCGAGCGCCAGCTCGCCCAGCACGCAGTAGCCGCCGAGCGCGTCCGCCGGCAGCGCGCCGATGGCGCCCATCACCGCGAGCGCGATCGGCAGGTCGTAATGCGAGCCCTCCTTCGGCAGGTCGGCCGGGGCGAGGTTGCAGGTGATGCGCTTGGCCGGCAGCGCCAGCCCCGAGGCGATCAGCGCCGAGCGCACCCGCTCGCGCGATTCCGCCACCGCCTTGTCGGGCAGGCCGACGATGGTGAAGGCGACGGCGCCGGGGGCGATCTGCACCTGCACGTCGACGGCGCGCGCCTCGATCCCCTCGAAGGCGACGGTGGCGACGCGCGTGACCATGGTCTCGATAGGCTCCGAACGCGGAGGTTGCAGCCTAGGCGGCACTTCGCGCGCTGGCAATCACGAGCGGGGCCATACGCACGCGGCGGCCGGAACAACCCGTGGCATGGATCGTTCGCCGGGTATCGATTTGCCGAAGGAGCCGTCCATGTTCGTCCGCCCGCTCGCCGCCGCCGCGCTCGGCCTCGCCCTCCTCAGCGGTCCGGTGCTCGCCGACGAGAAGCTGCCGCCCGACCAGCAGGCCAAGGTCGAGGACATCCTGAAGAAGGAGGGCTTCACCAAGTGGAAGGAGATCGAACTCGACGACGGCATGATCGAGGTGGACGACGCCATCGACGCCAACGGCAAGCAGTTCGACCTCAAGCTCGATCCGAAGACGATGGAGATCACGAAGCGCAAGGCCGAGTGAGGCTTCGGCCCCGGGGAGCCGCCGCCCCCGGGGCTATTTCGCCCTCGCGAAGAAGGCGCCGCTCCCGGCGACGCCCTCGCCGTCCGGCTTGAGGCCCTGCCAGCGCGTGACCAGCCGGCCGCCCGTGTCCTTCGCGAGGGTGAACAGGGGCTCGTCCGGCTTGTAGACCGCCACCCCGTACTTGTTGACCGTCCCGCCATCGCCGTAGCGGTGGAACGCGACCGAGAGATCCTGCCCCTCGCGGCGGGTCCGGCAGCGGAGCGTCTCGTCGGTCTGGAAGCCGCGCAGGGTGAGGATGCAGCCGTCGCGGACATCCGGCGGCAACAGCGCCAGTTCGTAGGTCACGACGATGCCCGTCCCGCCCGCCGTCCGCCCGGCGGCGTGCGCGTAGCGGTAGCGCCCCTGCCAGTCCTTGGGCGCTCCCTCCTGCGCCGGCTCCTTTGCCCGCTCCTGCGCGAGAGCGGGGACGGACAGGCCCGCGAGCAGCGCCAAGGCGGCCAGGCGCGCCGGGATCGTGGTCGTCCGCAAAGTCCCCTCGGGCATGGTCCCTCCCCCTCGTGCCGGAAGCATGGCCGCGCGGATCGGGCGAGGCAACCCGCCTGCATCCCGCTTGCATCCCGCGGCGCGGACCGTCATATACGGCGCGGGAGGTTGGCGAGGGACGTTTCACTCGCCAACCGGGTCAGGTCCGGAAGGAAGCAGCCCTAACGAGACCGAGCGGGTCTTTGTCCAGCCTCCCACCCTCGCCGTCCGCTCGCGCCGGACGGCCCGGCCTCCCCTAAAAATTTCCGAACGGCGGCATGGACGAGACGCACGGCACGCTCACCGACGAGCCGGGCCTGCCCGGCATGGCCGCCGCCGCGCCTGTCCCGGCCGCGACGCCCTATCGGGTGCTGGCGCGAAAATACCGACCCCAGACCTTCGACGACCTGATCGGCCAGGGCGCCATGGTGCGCACGCTGGGCAACGCGTTCTCGGCCAACCGCATCCCGCAGGCCTGGATGCTGACGGGCGTGCGCGGCGTCGGCAAGACCACCACCGCCCGCATCCTCGCCCGCGGCCTCAACTATCTCCGCACCGGCCAGCCGGATACCGGCCCCACCGTGTCGATGCCGGAACTCGGGCTGCACTGCCAGGCGATCATGGAATCCCGGCACATGGACGTGCTGGAGATGGACGCCGCCTCGCATACCGGCATCGACGACGTGCGCGGGATCATCGACGGCATCCGCTACGCGCCGGTCTCGGCCCGCTACAAGGTCTACATCGTCGACGAGGTCCACATGCTCTCGGAGAAGGCGTTCAACGCCTTCCTGAAGACGCTGGAGGAACCGCCGCCCCACGCCAAGTTCGTGTTCGCGACCACCGAGATCCGCAAGGTCCCGGTGACGATCCTGTCGCGCTGCCAGCGCTTCGACCTGCGCCGGGTCGAGGCCGACGTGCTCTCCGCCCACCTGAAGAAGATCTGCGTCGCCGAAGGGGTCGAGGCCGAGGACGAGGCGCTCGCCGCCGTCACCCGCGCGGCGGAAGGCTCGGTGCGCGACGCGCTCTCGCTGCTCGATCAGGCGATCGCCCACGGGGCGGGCGCGGTCACGGCGGCGGGCGTGCGCGACATGCTCGGGCTCGCCGACCGCTCGCGGATCGTCGACCTGTTCGAGGCGGCGATGCGCGGCGACGTGCCCGCCGCCTTCGCCGAGCTCCGGTCGCAGTACGATGCCGGCGCCGACCCCGCGGTGGTGCTCTCGGACCTCGCCGGCTTCACCCACCTCGTCACCCGGCTCAAGCTGGTGCCGGGGGCCGAGGCCGACCCGACCTTGAGCGAGGCCGAGCGGGTGCGCGGGACCCAGTTCGCCGGGCGCCTGGCCGTGCGGGCGCTGTCGCGGGCGTGGCAGATCCTGCTCAAGGCGCTGCCCGAGGTGCAGGCCGCCCCGCGCCCCCTGGCCGCCGCCGAGATGGTGATCGTGCGGCTCGCCTACGCCGCCGACCTGCCGACCCCCGACGAGGCGCTGCGCCAGCTTCGCGCCGACATGGCCGCCGCCGAGGGCGGTGCCGGCCGCCCGAGCCTCGGGGGCGGCGGCGGACCAGCCTCGCACGGCTCGGCGGCCCTGCAGATGGCGCCGCCGGCGCCGCAACCCTCGCCCCGGCCGGCCCTCACCGCCGTTCCCGTCACGGCCGCCGCGGCGGATCCGGCGCCGCGGCCGGCCCCGCCCGCCCCCGCCGGCCCGCGGCTCGGGCGGTTCGAGGACGTGGTCGCCCAGGCCGAGGCCGCCCGCGACATCGCCCTGAAGGTGGCGCTGGAGCGCGACGTGCATCTCGTGCGCTTCGAGGAGGGCCGGATCGAGTTCCGCCTCGCGCAGGGCGGCCGGCAGAGCCTCGCCACCGACCTCGCCCGGGCGCTCGACGCCTGGACCGGGCGGCGCTGGCTGGTGGCGTTGTCCCGGGAGGAGGGGGCGCCGACCCTCGCCGAAAACTCGCGGGCCGCCGAGGAGACGCGCCACCAGAACGCCGCCGCGCACCCGCTCGTGCGGGAGGTCCTGTCGCGCTTTCCCGGCGCGCAGATCGTCGATATCCGCGACAAGGCGCCGGAGGCGGAGGCCGCCGAGGCGGCGGCGCCGGGCGCGGGACCGGCCGCCCCGCCGGCCGAGGACGAGGACGCGGACGACGACGCCTGATCGATCGCGCGTCCCACCCTGGCGGCCGACACGTCCCGCGCCTAAGTGCGGGAGACGAATTCCTTCCTCGACCCGAATCGGAGCGGACCCGTCATGCGCGACCTCATGGGCATCATGAAGCAGGCCCAGGCCATGCAGGAGAAGATGGCCTCGCTCCAGTCGGAACTCGACTCGGTCGAGGTGTCGGGCGCCTCCGGCGGCGGCGCCGTGAGCGTGCGGATGACGGCGAAGGGCCAGGTGCTCGGCGTCTCCATCGATCCGAGCCTGATGGTCGCCGACGAGCGGGAGATCCTGGAAGATCTCATCGTCGCCGCCTGCAACGACGCCCGCAGCAAGGCCGAGACGACGGCGCAGGACAAGATGGCGGAGCTGACCAAAGGTCTGCCGCTGCCGCCGGGCATGAAGCTGCCGTTCTAGACTTCGCGAGCGGCCGGCTGATCTGCAGATCGGTGCGGCGAAGCCCTCCGACTTGAGATAAGCCGGCAAAAAGTTCGCATCCGAGACAGACTGTATCCTTGCCTGCGGCGCCTTGTCGCAGGCCGTGGCGAGACCGCCCTCGGGCCGCCAAACTCGAAAAATTCGATCACGGTTTCAGGGACATAAGTGGCCACGTCCGCGGCGCGGGCGAGCCGAACCGATCCCGGTGACGGGAGCGGCGAGGGCTCGCCGGGCACAACTCCAAATTTTGTTAAGGCGGCCAGTTCGCCGCGCGGGCATGGTCCGTGGGCCGGGTCGAACGCGGCCCCCCTTAGCGAGGCTCGGCGGTTCCGCCGGTCTCTTTCCGATCAGAGCCGGCGGAACCACCGCCGCGGCTCGGAGAGGTGCCGTGCCAACCCTGCTTTCGGCCAGCATGATCGCCGGTTGCGCTCTGCTCGCGGCCGTTCTGGGTGCGAACCTCTGGGCCCTGCGCGTGGCCGCCGCGATGACGGAAGCGGACGAGAAGGAGTGGACGGGAGGCTGAACGACGGCGCCCCTCGTCGCCTCCCTGGGACGCCTCGGCTCAGGCCGAGAGCCGCAGCGGCATGGTCTCCAGCCGCGCATCGAGCGCCGCATCCTCGCGCTGGCGGGCCACCACCACCTGACGCACGCCCGTCTCCTTGGCGAGACGGTAGAGCGAGACGAGGGCCGGGTCGTCGGACGCCGCGTCCGAGGCGATCACGATCGCATCCATGCAGGGTCCGACCGCGGGGATCAGCTCGTCCGCATCCCGCGCCGTGCCCGCGTCCAGGCGGCAGAGCACCCAGTCGTAGCTCTGCGACAGGGCGTTGAGGCCGATGGCGAGGCCCTGAGGCTCCTCCAGCAGCACGTCCACGGGCGCCACGCCGCGCTTCACCGCGTGGAGCCGCGAGCCGCGCACCGGCTGGATCACGTCGAGGAAGTCGGCCTCGCCCGCCACCAGATCGGTCAGCCCCGGCTGGGACGGATCAGAGGCCGCGCCGTTGACATCGACCAGCAGCGTCTGGCGGCGCGGGCCGAGCACGCGGGCGAGGTTCGAGGCGAGGCCGGGCGTCCCGTCGGCGCGCAGGGTTTCAACCACGAGGACGCAGCCGCCCTTCGGCTGCCCCTCGGCCCGCGACGAACCCGCCCCGCCCTCCAGCCGGGCGATCAATCCGTCGAGGTCGGCGGAGGAGCTGGCGGACTTCACCGGAACGCCGGGGCCGCCCTTGGCCGCCTTCGCACCCTCGGCGCGCACCTCTTCCTGAGCCGCCGCATCGGGTCCGATCGGCGCCGTGCTGGCGAAGACGGGGTGGTGCACCGTCGCCGTCGCCCGCAGGGAATGGGCGAAGGCGAGGGCCGGAGCGAAGCGATCCGTCGCGGAAGCCGGGTAAGCGCCGCCGTAGACCGGCTCGTAGGCGGGGCGGCGGCGGGACGGCGGCTCCGGCTCGGGATAGAAGTCGCGCGGACGCTCGGTCGTCGGGCCGGCGAAGGCGGGCTCGCCCTCATCGCCCGTGCGGTCCCCGTCGGGTCCGGGAGGGGTGACGAGGAGGTGGCGGCCGACAACGGCGGCGCTGGCGAGCAGGAAGGCGAGCAGCGTCACAAAGGCAACGATCGGGATCTTCTTGGGGAAGGACGGCAGGTCGGGCACGACCGCGCGGGACACCACGCGGGCATTGGCCGGGCTCGCGTTCTCGGCATCGCGCGCCGCCGCCTCGCGGTAGCGGGAGAGGTAGGATTCGAGCTGCTCGCGCTGGGACTTCGCCTCGCGCTCCAGGGCCCGCAGCTCGACTTCGCTGCTGTTGCCCTTGGCGACGACGTCCTGCTGCCCCTCGACCGCCGCGCGCAGGGATTCGACGCGGGCGCCGGCGATCTTGGCGTCGTTCTCGAGGGTGCGCACCACCCGCTCGGCGGCGGCCTTGATCTGGTTCTCGAGATCCTGGACCTGGGCGGTCAACTCCTTGATCCGGGGATGGGCCGGGAGCAGCGTGCGCGATTCGAGGGCGAGCTGCGCGCGCATCGCCATGCGGCTCTCGACCGTGCGCCGGATCAGCTCGTTGTTGGCCACGTCCGGGATCTCGAAGGCGCGGCCCTCCTTGATCATGTCCTTCAGGAGCTTGGCGCGGGCGGTCAGGTCCGCCTGGATCGTGCGCGCCTGCGAGAGCTGGCTCGACAGTTCGGAGAGCTGCTGCGACGAGAGCGGCTGCGCGGCGGCGCTGCTGCCCGTGCCGATCAGGCCGTGCTTGGCCCGGAACGCCTCGACCTTCGCCTCGGCCTCGGCCACGCGGGCGCGCAGGGTGGCGATGTTGTTGCCGAGCCAGGTCGAGGCGTAGCGCGCGGTGTCGACGGAGGCCGCCTCCAGCGAGGCGAGGTAGAGGTCGGCCACCGTGTTGGCGCCGCGCGCGGCGAGTTCGGGATCGCGCGAGCGGAACTCGACGGCGAGGATGCGCGACTTGCCGACCGGATAGACCAGCAGGTGGTCGAGATAGTTTTCGAGGATGCGATCCTCGGAGGCGCGCTCCATCGGCGCCGAGACGAGCCCGAGCATCATCAGCGTGCGCCGGATCGCCGAGACCCCCTCGGCCTCCGGATCGAATTCCGGGTTGCCGACGAGCTTCAGGCCGCGGATCGCCTCGCGGGCGAGGTCGCGCGACATCGCCACCTGCACCTGGCTCGCCACGGCCTGCTCGTCGATCGGCTGGGGCTGATCCGTCCGCTCCGCGGCGGTGCGGGCGAAGGCGGGATCGCGGCTCTCCAGCAGGACCTTGGCCTCGCCGGTGTAGCGCGGGGTCACGACCTGCACGAAGACGCCGGCACCGAGCGTGGCCAACAGGGTCGGCACGGCGATCCAGGCCCATGAGCGGCGCAGGACGCCCGCGATCTGCGACACCGCCAGCCCGTCGCCGGGCCCACCGGGGCCGCCGGAGGGCGGAAGAGACGGATCGGTCGACAGCCTGAGGCGCGGCATGGGCAGTCTTTACGAAGGCAGGACGCGGAATCGGGGTAATTCACCCGTCTTGCGCCAATTGAGGCGGTTAAGGTTGACACCCCGTTAAGACCTGAATCCTCCATTGCTCTGAATTCGGGACGAGGCCGGTCGCCGGAAATACGCTTCTACGCAGACCGCGGCCGGATCAGCATTCGTTAACCATGCTCCCTTAAAGAACGGCCGAGGTTCCCCACAACGGCGATGGCGATGCACCGGCGCGCATTCCTCCTGGCTCTTCCGTCCGTTCTCGCGCTCGGCGGCTGCCTGCGCCCGGATTTCCGGACCGTCGATCTCGACGCCACCGGCACCGGCTCCATCGGCGCCCGCTACTCCCTGGCGGCGGGCGACAAGCTGCGGGTCATCGTGTTCGGACAGGACAACCTGTCCAACATCTACGCGGTCGACGGCGGCGGGCGGATCGCGATGCCGCTGATCGGCGTCGTCCAGGTCGGCGGCCAGACCACGGCGCAGGCCGCCCGGCTGATCGAGTCGAAGCTCGCCGCGGGCTACGTGCGCGAGCCGCACGTCACCGTCGAGGTCGATGCCTACCGGCCCTTCTACATCCTCGGCGAGGTCACGACCTCCGGCCAGTACCCCTACGTCAACGGCATGACCGTCGAGACCGCGGTGGCGATCGCCGCCGGCTTCGGACCGCGGGCGGCGCGCGACTACGCCGTGCTGACGCGCGAGGGTCAGGGCGGGCTCATCAACGGCATCGTGCCGATGTCCTACCCGGTGCGGCCGGGCGACACGATCGTCGTCAAGGAGCGGTTCTTCTGATCCGTCTTCCGTCAGCGTTCACCAACGCCTAACCGCGATCCGTGAAAGGCGCCCCCCGACGCCCCGCGCGGAGCTGTTTTGGCTCTCCCGAGCCCGCCTCTTAACCCTGTGCTGACGGCGCCGTGCCGAATCTTCCGCCGAATGGGCTCCCGCCTCGGGATCGCCCGCGCGGAGATCGACTGACGTGGCCGCTCCCATCGCCGCTCCTCTGACCGCCCCGCCCCAGAGCCGTGCGGGCAACCCGGTCGCAGACCTCTCGTCCCGCACCGGCGCGGGCGAGCGCCACCGCATCCTCCACGTGTTCCGGGCTCCCGTCGGCGGACTGTTCCGCCACGTCGTCGATCTCACCCGCCTCCAGGCCGAGGCCGGGCACGCCGTCGGCCTCGTCTGCGACGCCTCGACCGGAGGCGAGCGGGCCGAGCGCGCGCTCGCGGAACTCTCGCCGCATCTCGCCCTCGGCGTCACGCGGATCCCGATGCACCGCAATCCGCATGTCAGCGATCTCGCGGCCCTGCGCGCCGTGCGGGCGCGGGCGCTCGCCGTCGGCGTCGACGTGCTTCACGGTCACGGCGCCAAGGGCGGCGTCTTCGCCCGGCTCGCGCCCCTGGGCCGGGCGGGCCGCGGCGTGATCCGCGCCTACACACCCCATGGCGGAAGCTACAATTACCGGCCGGGAACACCCCTGCACCGCGTCTACATGGCGGCCGAACGGGTGATGGCCCAGGCGACCGACCTGTTCCTGTTCGAGAGCGAGTACGTCGCCTCCCGCCACGCCGCCTATGCCGGCGGGTCGCCGCGCCTCGAACGGATCGTTCACAACGGCATCGCCGAGGTCGAGTTCGCGCCCGTCGGGACGTCGGCGGATCCGTTCGATCTCGTCTATGTCGGCGAGTTGCGGGAAGCGAAGGGGCTCCCCGTGCTGCTGCGGGCGCTCGCGAAGGTGCGGAACCGGGGCCGCAAGCTGCGCCTGCTGATGGTCGGCTCCGGGCCGGACACCGAGAGCCTCGCGGCCATGGCCGAGAATCTTGGCCTGCGCGACGCCATCGCCTTCGAGCCGCCCCAGGCGATCCGCCCCGTGCTCGGCCGCGGCCGCGTCATGGTGGTGCCCTCGCTCGCGGAGTCCCTCCCCTACGTCGTGCTGGAGGCGGCCGCGGCGGCCCAGCCGCTCGTCGCGACCAATGTCGGCGGAATCCCCGAGATCTTCGGCGCCCTGTCCGGCGATCTGGTGCCGCCGGGTGACGACGAGGCGCTGAGCGCCGCGATCATCCGCATCCTCGACGAGGCGCCCGCCACCCGCGACGGCCGCGCGCGCGCGCTCAGCGATTCGCTCCGCACCCGGTTCTCGATGAACCGCATGGCGACCGACGTGCTGTGCGGCTACGCCGCCGCGTTCCGCGCGAAGCGGGTGCGGACTGCCTCCGCCGCCGCGGCGTGAGCCCGACGATGACCCGGCCCCTGTCCCATCCCGCGACATCCCGGTCGCGTCCCGCCTTAGGCTTTCGTGAAGATCGATCCGGCACACTTCCCTGCCGGAAAGGCTCGACGTTTTCACGTGGAACATTCCGATGAGTGCCATCGACGTGCGCGATCTGCTCAAGGCCGCCGAGCAGAGCGACGCGCTGACTCCCGTCCCGGCCCCGCTGACGCTCGATCGGGCGGAGGACTCGCGGAACGCGGGCCCCAATCCTGAGCCGGCTCCACAGACCCGGAATTCCTGGCTCTCACCGGTGGTGCTGGCGGGCTGCGTGCGGCTCGCCGAGTTCTGCGGTCTGATCCTGCTCGGCCTCGGCCTGCACCAAGCCCTGCTCCGCGGCGTCGTGCCGATGGCGCCGCGCTACGTCACCGCCGTCCTGGCCGTGACGGTGGCCGCCCTCGGCCTGTTCCAGGCCTCGGGCAGCTACCGGATCGGCGCGTTCCGCGACCTCTCCAGGACCGCGGTGAAGCTCGCCACCGGCTGGTCCGTCGCCTTCCTGATGGTGGCCGCGGCGATGGTGCTCGGCAAGATCGCCGATCACTATTCCCGGATCTGGCTGCTCAGCTACTACATGGCCGGCCTCGGCCTCCTGCTGGGCGGCCGCGCCGTGCTCTCGGCCTTCGTCCGCATGCAGACGGCCCGGGGCCGCTTCGATCGCCGCACCGCCATCGTCGGCGGCGGCCCGGCGGCCGAGGAGCTGATCCGTGCCCTGGAAACCGGCGGCGAGAACGGCATCCGGATCATCGGCGTCTTCGACGACCGTGGCGACGACCGCTCCGGCGCCGCGGTAGCCGGCCACCCCAAGCTCGGCAATGTGAGCGACCTCGTCACCTACGCCCGCCACAACCCGCTCGATCTCGTGGTATTCACGCTGCCGATCTCGGCCGAGACGCGCATCCTGCAGATGCTCGCGAAGCTCTCGGTCCTGCCGGTCGATATCCGCCTGTCCGCCCACGCGGCCAAGCTGCGGCTGCGCCCGCGCGCCTATTCCTATCTCGGCGGGGTGCCCCTGCTCGACGTGTTCGACAAGCCGCTCGCCGACTGGGACGTGATCCTCAAGGGCGCGTTCGACCGCCTCGTCGGCCTGCTGCTGCTGGTGGGCCTCTCGCCGGTGATGCTGGCGGTCGCGATCGCGGTGAAGCTCACTTCCCCCGGTCCGGTGCTGTTCCGGCAAAAGCGCTACGGCTTCAACAACGAGCTGATCGAGATCTTCAAGTTCCGCTCGATGTACGTCGATCGTTGCGACGCGGGAGCCTCGCAACTCGTCACCAAGACGGATGCCCGCGTGACGCCCGTCGGCCGCTTCATCCGCAAGACGTCGCTGGACGAGCTGCCGCAGCTCTTCAACGTGATCCGCGGCGATCTCTCCCTGGTCGGACCGCGCCCGCACGCGATCCAGGCCAAGGCGGCCAACACCCTCTACGATCAGGTGGTGGACGGCTACTTCGCCCGCCACAAGGTCAAGCCCGGCATCACCGGCTGGGCGCAGATCAACGGCTGGCGCGGCGAGACCGACACGAGCGAGAAGCTCCAGCGGCGCGTCGAGCACGACCTGCACTACATCGAGAACTGGTCGATCCTGTTCGACCTCAAGATCCTGCTCACCACGCCGCTCGCGCTCTTCAAGACCGACAACGCGTATTGAGGATTCTTCGAGATTCGAACGGGCTGGGGCCCGGGACCGCCGGAGCGCAGTCCCGGGCCTTTCTCATTGATGGCTTCGGTCGGGCAGAGCCTGTCCCCTCCCCCTTGTGGGGAGGAGAGGGGCGATGCCCGCGGTGATCAACCGGCGACGGAATTTCTCAGAAAGACCGCCGGGCGATGACCGCCCGGCCCGATCACGGCAACGCGCCGGCCTTCTCCTTCACCTTCGTCATCGTGTCCTGGCAGACGGTCTCCTGACCGGCCTTGTCCTGCTCCTTGGCCTTGGCGAGCAGGGTGCGCGCTTCCTCGACCCCGGCCTTGGTCGGCTTCGTCGCGGGGTCGGACGGGGCGCCGGCCGGCGGCTTGTCGAGGGCCTTGGGCGAGTTCGAGGAGGTGGGGCCGCCCGGAGGCTCCTTGCCGGTCACCTGCTCCGCACCGGCACTGTTGAGCCGGCGCTCCACCGCGGCGATGTCGTCCTTGCAGGTGACCGCCAGGGCGGGACCCGCCGCGACCAGGGCGGCGAGGGCAACGGGCAGGCTGAGGGCAATGCGCATAGGGTTCGGGCTCCTCCGAATCGACTTTTCGCGATCGGTCCGATGACCGCCGCTTCGGCCGAGACAGCCCTCAAACGCCGCTCATGGTTCCGGTCTGCGACGCTTCGCCCACGGCCGGAGCGGGGCCGAGGGAAGCGGTCCGGGCCTGAACCCAGACATGCGAAAGGGTGCGGATCGCGCGATCCGCACCCTTCGCCCCGACGGGTCGGGATCCTTAGCGGATCAGGTTGACCAGAGCCGAGCCGGCCGGGCTCGCGAGCTCCTTGGCGTCGATCGTGCCGTCGTTGTCCGGATCGGCGGCCTTGAACTGCGCCTCGACGGCGGCGAGGTATTCCTTCTTGTCGAGGGTGCCGTCGTTGTCCGGGTCGAGCTTCTTCAGGTCGGCCTCGGTGACGCGGCCCTTCAGCTCCTTGGCGTCGAGGGTGCCGTCCTTATCCGGATCGAGCTTGTCGAAGGCCGCGGAGCCGGCGGCCTGGGCTTCCTTGAGATCGACGGTGCCGTCCTTGTCCGGATCGAAGGCGGCGATGTCGACCTTCGTCGTGGTGGTCGGGGCCGCGTAGGCCGGGACCGCGACCAGCGCGGCGAGGAGAACGGCGGAGGAGACGCGGAACGCCATGGGGGGAAACTCCTGGTCGAAGAGGCCCGGCCGAGACCGGGCGGACGGCAAGATCGCAGAGCCGCTCGCGACCGTCCGCCCTCGGCGAAGCGGCCGCTCGGCCTCGCCGGGTTTGCGTAACTTGCCCGGGATGAATTGGCAATAGGCGGAGCGGAAATCGCGCGTTCCGCGCTCTCGAAACCGTCTCGCCCGAGGACGAATATAGAAGCGGCGCGGTTCCGGAGAACCGCGCCGCCTGCAACCCTTACGAGACGTCCCGGACCGGGATCGATCCGGGACGGAGCATGGTGAGAGCGCCGCTCAGCCCTTCCGGACCAGCGGCAGCGGCTCGACCACCGGCACCGGGGGTGGCGGCTCGAACAGGATGCGCAGGCCGCCGAAGGCCGCCACCGGCGCGCCGGGCGCGAGGCTGCGGTTCGAGGTGGCGTTGGGCACCCGGACGATCGGCACCTCGTCCACCGGCGAGAAGGTGCCGAAGGTGGCGTAGCGGGCGTTGAACGCGTTCTCGACGAAGCCGTAGAGCTCGATGTTGGGCGCGATGCGGTAGCTGGTGTTGAAGCCGAACACCGCGTAGTCGCCGGTGGTCTTGTTCTGGTTGGTCGGGTCGCCGACGAGGAACTTGCCCGTGGCGAAGCGGGCGAGCGCGCCGATCCGCCATTCCGGCGTCACCTGGTACTGCACGCCGACCTTGAGCTGGTGCGGCGCGACGCCGGGCAGGCGGTTGCCGGGCCGCACGAGCACGACGCCGCTCTCGTCGCCGCCCGCGCTGTTGAACGGGTTGCCGGGGGCCGCGAGTTCGACCGGCGACTCGAAGGTCGCGTCGACGAAGGCGTAGTCGATGAAGGCGTTCCAGCGCGGCGCGTTGTAGAACAGGCTCGCCTCGACGCCCTGACGCTTGGTCGAGCCGACGTTGCGGAAATAGGCGCGGCCGATCGTGTCCGGGGCCGGCACGAACAGGATGTCGTCGTCGTTGCGGGTCGAGAAGAAGCCGGCCTTCCACGACAGGATGCCGCCGAAGACGTCGTCGGGCTGCGGGATGCGGCCGCGCACGCCCGCCTCGACGGTGCGCGCCACGACCTGCTTCAGCGGCGGGTCGCCGACGAAGAAGTTGGTGAGCGAGCAGGGCGCCAGCGGGTCGGCGCAGGACAGTTCCGCCGGGGTCGGGGCGCGGTTGGCCTCGGTGTAGCCGCCATAGGCGACGAGGTAGTCGGGGATGATCTTGTAGGTCGCGCCGATGCCGGGATTGAAGCGCTCGTAATAGTGGTCGCCGTTGAGCGCCGTGCCGATCTGATCGCGCAGGATGATCTTGGCCATGTTGAACCGGCCCTGCAGCGTCAGGGTCAGCCGGTCGGTCAGGTCGGTGTTGTTGGAGAAGTAGATGCCGCCGTAATCGTTCGAGGTGCGCACGGAGACGGGGGTGATGATGCCGTCGTCGCTGGAGACGACGATGCCGGGGGGCGAGAAGCCGCGGTCGAGCGTCAGGCCGCCGATCGAGTTGTCGGCGCCGAAGCGGGTCCGGCCGCCGTCATAGGAGCCGCCGAGCACGAAGCGGTTCGGCAGGCCGAACAGCGGCTCGCGGACCACGGTCTGGACCGTGGCGCCGAAATTGTCGGTGTCGGTGCGGGTCTGGTTGAGGAAGGCGTAGGGGCCGCCCTCGTCGAAGCGGTCGGCGAAGACCGGGTTGACCGCACCGAAGTTGAAGGTGCGCAGCTGGTCGGCCCGCACGGGATTGCCGGTGCGGTCGCGCAGGAAGAACTGGTTGTCGTCCGCGCCCTCGGAGCAGACGAAGCGCTCGTCGTCCTCGCAGTTCTCCACGTCGGCCGCGTCGCCGTTGGCGGTGCGCTGCCGGAACAGGCCGTAATAGGCGTTGCCCTGCACGCTGATCGTCGGCGTGATGTCGTAGTTGCCGGAGAGCTGGAAGCGCAGGAAGTCGTTCTTGGTCTGGTCGGGATAGGTGAACACGTCGCTGCGATCGGCCTTGAGCAGCTCGACCGGGGCGGTGCCGTTGCCGGTCAGGCTGTTGCTGGCGCCGATCACGTTGAAGTGGAACTCGCCCCGCTCCGCCTGGACGCCGAGGTCGGCGTAGATCTGGTTGAGGCGCGAGGGCGAGTGGCGCCGCCAGCCCTCCTCGCCGAGCTTGGTGCCGGCGACGTAGAGGCCGATATTGTCGATGCGCTGGCCGTGCTGGAACGCGATCGCGCCGCGGCCGAACGAGCCGCCGAGCGCGTTGACCTCGGTGCCCTGGTAGGTGAAGCCGTTCTTGAGCGTCACCGCCAGCGAGCCGCCCAGCGCGTTGAGGCCGAAGGCCGGGTTGGAGCCTTCGAGCTCGATGCGGTCGACGGCGATGTCGGGGATCAGATCCCACTGCACCGTGTCGCCGAACGATGTGTTGAAGCGGGCGCCGTTCAGGTAGACCGCCACGCCCTGGGGCGAACCGCCGAGCGGCGAGGCCTCGAAGCCGCGATAGGTGATCGTCGGCTGGAAGGGGTTGCCCTGCGCGTTGTTGATGCTGATCGAGCCGATGCGCTCGTCGAGCGCCCGGATCGTGCTCGGGAAGCCCACCCGCGAGACGTCGCCCGCCGTCAGCACGCTCGTGTTCTGCGGCAGCTTGTTGCGATCGATGCCGTCGAGCACGACGGTCTCGCGCAGGCCCGACGCGGTCGGCGTCGTCACGATCCGGCGCGAGGCCGCCACCGGCGTGTTCGAGACGACGCTGATCTCTTCCAGCGTGACGGACTGTCCGCCCCCTGCGCCCTGCGCCATCACCTGTCCCGGAAGCAGCGCAACCGATGCGATGAGGCTGCTTCGCAGCACCCGCATTGTCATTCCCCCAACCCTTGTCATTCGTGCTTGCGGCCCCGCGGAGGGTCCGTTGCCGGATGTTGCTCAAGGCCGGGAACCGCCACAATTGGCGCGAAGCGTCTTTCGGATCTTTTATGATGAAGCGCTCAAGCTTCTCATCGGCGCGTGCTGTTACGGCAACATATTTCTCAAGGTTGGACAGGCATTTACGGACGAATATGAAGACGATACCGGGACGTTTCGGCAATGAAACCTTGACTACGTTTTACTCGGCCGTTTCATCCACGATCGCTCAAAAAAATTACGCACGAATCGTGGCGGATTGCCTCGGCCGGGCGCAGACGCACCGGTCATCGGTGGGGCGAAACCGCCGCGCCGCGGCGGCCGGGGTCGCCGTTCGATCGGAGCCTGTTCGACCGGCTCATCCGACCAAGTCCCTCATCCTCAGGTGCGCAGCGACGCGGAGACTCGAAGGCGGGCTCCAGGGATCGCGCTGCGGCTGTTCGGCAATTCGCTGATTTCCCGGCCACCGTCATCGAGGCCCGACCCCGTCATTCCGGGGCTCGCCGCAGGCGAGAGCCCGGAATCGTCCCGCGATACCGAAAGTCCTGACAGGAGGGCGCTCAGTCGTGGATTGCACGCCTCCGGCGCGCCCGTTCGGTTCCGGGTTCCGCTGCGCGGCCCCGACAGCAGCGTCCCGCGATCAACGAAAGGGCATGGCCTGCCCCTCCCCCTTGTGGGGAGCAGGGGAGCGGCGGCGGCTGAAGCGACCGGCCGGACACCGTGTCATACCGTTTCCGCTTGAACGCTTCGGGCTTTGCCGGACTCCGTCATCGCGAGGCGGAGCCGAAGCGATCCAGGGCGCGACCTTTTCGGAGATGTCGCGCCCTGGATTGCCACGGCTTCGCCTCGCAATGACGAAGGGAAGACCGAACCGATCGGCCGGAAACCGTGTCAGAGGCGCGCCTGGATGCGGCGGGCGATCTCGCCCAGGCGCTGCTCCAGGATCGTCGGCACCTCGCAGACGTAGGAGACGGACTGGTTCCGCTCGTCGAAGATGCGCCGGTCCCAGTTGAACTGGGTCTCCAGGTCCGCGGCCTCCTTGGAGGCGACCTTGGTGGGATCGGATTCCGGGCTGTCCTTGAGCTCGCTCACCTTGTCCGCCTCGTCGCGGATGCGCTCGGCGAGCCGGCGCTGGCCCTGCGCGTAGCGGGTGATGCCGCTCATCACCGTGCTGCGCTCGCCGTTGATGATCTCGAACACGCCGGCGAAGACGCGGGTGAGACGCTTCGATTTCTCGGCCGGATCGAGCTTCTCGGTGAATTCGTCGAGCAGGGTGTCGGCCTCGCGCAGCTCCGTGCGGCGGGAGGCGAGCTTGCGGGCGAGCTGCGCCGCCTCGCGGTCGTTGCCCCACTCGCCGGCCTCGGCGAGATCCGGCCCGGTCCAGAACGAGCCGTAACCCAAGGTCGTCACCTTGCGCTGGGCGCAGGGCCAATCCGGATCGGCCTTGGGCTGCGCCAGCGCCGGCCCCGCCGCGAGAAGAAGGGCGAGGCAGAGCGGGGCACGAACGGAGCCGAGGGTGGCACGACGAAGGAGCATGGGCGTCTCTCAGGCAGCTTCGCCGGCCGGTCCGCCGCGCCGGGCCATGATGCCGCGGCCCGGATCGTAGGCGATCACGGCGAGGGTGAAGAACAGGAGGCCGGTGCCGACCACGACGGCGCAGGCGACCGGCTCGAAGCGCCCGTAGAGGGCGAAACGCACCAGCTCGACCGCGTGGGTGAACGGGTTGGCCTGGCAGATGAGATAGAGCCACTCGCTCGATGCCCGGACCTGCCAGAGCGGATATAGGGCAGAAGAGGCAAAGAACATCGGGAAGATCACGAAATTCAT
This sequence comes from Methylorubrum podarium, assembly GCF_040270385.1. Lineage (NCBI taxonomy): Bacteria > Pseudomonadati > Pseudomonadota > Alphaproteobacteria > Hyphomicrobiales > Methylobacteriaceae > Methylorubrum > Methylorubrum podarium. Next base: position 27,936 of record NZ_JBELQE010000127.1, read on the forward strand.
GACGCTCGCGAAGTTCTCAAGTTGCCGCACCAGCGAGGACAGGAACAGTCCGATGGCGCCGAGCATCAGCCCCGAGGCGAGGAAGGCCGGCAGGGCCGCGAGGTAGCCGACCGGCGGAATGCCGGTCTCCCAGAACCACGCGATGGCCAGGAAGGCGTAGGCCTGCACGATAGAGACACTCACCCCCGCGATCAGCTTGGCGAGCAGCAGCGTCCAGCGCGGATAGGGCGAGGTGAGCAGCACCTTCATCGAGCCGACCTCGCGGTCGTAGACCATCGAGAGCGAGGACTGCATGCCGTTGAAGAGCTGGATCATCACGGCGAGCCCCGGCACCACGTAGGCCTCGTAAAGCACGTAGGTCTCGTAGGGCGGCGTGATCGAGGTGCCGAGCGTGTTGCGGAAGCCCGCCGCGAAGATGAACAGCCAGACCAGCGGGCGCACCATCGCCGAGAAGAACCGCTCCTTCTGGTGGAAGAAGCGCAGCAGCTCGCGGCGCACGATGCCGCCCAGGGCGATGAGGTAGCCGACCGCATCGAGCCGGCCCGCATGGGGAACGGGCTTGACGCCGTCCTCGGCGCGGGCCGCGACGGCGGGGTTCGACGGAGAACTCATGACCGGGAACTCATGACCTGGAACTCATGACCGGGACCTCATGCGGCGGACTTCACGGCGCGCCGGTCGGGCTCGGCGACGAGGCGGCGGAAGGCGGCCTCCAGGGTCTCGCCGGGCGCGCCGATCTCCCCGGCGCGGCCGCGGGCGACGATGCGGCCTTTGTGGAGCACGACCGCGTCGTCCTCGGGCGAGATCTCCTCGAAGATGTGGGTCGCCCACAGCACCGACAGCCCCTCCTCGCGCACCAGGGCGCGGACGATGGCGACGATGTCGGCACGCGATTCGAGGTCGAGGCCGACGGTGGGCTCGTCGAGGAGCAGCAGGCGCGGCTCGTGGATCAGCGAGCGGGCGATCTCGATGCGCCGCGACTGGCCGCCGGACAGGGTGCGGATCTTGTCGTCGCGCCGCTCCGCCAGCCCGACGCGGGCAAGCAGGCTCTCGATCCGCGCGCGCGCGGCCGCGCGGCCGATGCCGTGCAGGCTGGCGTGGTAGTGCAGGTTCTGCGCGACGGTGAGGTCGGTGTCGAGGGTGCGCGCCTGGAACACCACGCCGAGGCGGGCGAGCGCCCGTGACGGCTCGCGGTCGAGGGGATGGCCGAGGATCGCGACCCGCCCCTCCTGATTGTTGTAGAGCCGGGTGATCACCGAGAAGAGCGTGGTCTTGCCCGCGCCGTTCGGGCCGAGCAGCGCCATGAAGTGCCCGCGCTCGACCGTCAGCGACACGTCAGACAGCGCGGCGCGCTGGCCGAAGCGGTGGCTGACGCCGGCGACCTCGAGGGCGGCGCTCATCGCGGCAGAGCCCGCTTGGCGTCGTCCAGGGCCTCCAGGCACTCGTCGAACTCGCCCTCGCCCTGCTCGCGCTCGGCGATCTTGAGGGCGCGCTTGAACTTCGGCGGGACGGCCTCGGGCGCGAGTTTTTCCGCCTGCGCCCGCGCCGCGACGATGCCCTCGGCGCAGGCGGACTTGTCGTCGGCCAGGGCGGGGGTGGCGAGGAGAGCGAGGGCGAGAGCGGCGCCCGCAAAAATCCCTCCCCCCGCTGGATCTCGGGCTTGCCCGAGATCCACAAGCATCTTCCCAAGTCGGGCAGGCCCGACTTGGGTGGGGGAGGGTGCCTGCGGAGCAGGCGGGAGACGGGAGCGACGTTTCCGGAGAATGCGGAGCCGGCCCCTCACCCGCCCCCCTTCGGGGGCCACCCTCTCCCGCAGAGGGGAGAGGGAAGACGCCGCGTGCAAGATGAAGCCGATGCGCATGATCATGCTCACTTCACCGTAATCGTGCCGGCCATGCCCTTCTCCTCAAGCCCCTGCGCGTACCACTTGTACGCCCCCGGCTTGATGGCGACGAACTCGATGGCGATCTCGCCGGGATCGTCGAATTCGAGGTGATCGGGCGGGCCGCCGCCGTGGATCTCCTTGTGCTCGATCACGATCTGGTTGAACCAGATGTAGCGGAAGAACTCGGGCGCGTAGAACTTGTATTCCTGCCGCCCCTTGGCGACGATGCGCAGCCGATAGGCCTTGCCGGCTTCCAGCTCGATGTCCTTATTCTCGACCACGAAGTCGTTGCCCTCCTCGTTGCCGAGCACGAGGTCGGGCAGGTTCTGCCGTTTCTTGGTGAGGTCGAGGGCGCCGGCCGGAAGTACGGCGAGCATCAGGGCCGCGGCGGCGAGGCCGAGGCGCGTGGTCCAGGTCATGTCGCTTCCTCCGGTCTCTCGTGTCCGCATCGTCCCGGAAACCGGCAGGCGCCGTTCGGGACGATGCTTGGCCGGCGACTACTTCTTCGAGATCGCCACGCCCCAGGGCAGCAGCCCGACGGGGATGCTCTTGACCACTTTCAGTCCGTCCACGTCGATCACCGAGACGTCGTTGGAGGTGCCGTTGGTGGTGTAGAGCTGCTTCTCGTCGGGGGTGAAGGCGAGCTGCCAGACGCGCTGGCCCACGGGCAGGTACTTCTGCACCTCGTAGGTCTTGGCATCGACCACCGCGACGCGGTTGGCGGGCCCGAGCGCGACGAAGGCCCGGGTCCCGTCCTTGGTGAGGCGCACGCCCACCGGCTGGATCTGCTCGTCGGTGACGCTCGGGATCTTGAAGGTGATCTTCTTGATCACCTTGCGGGTGGCGACGTCGATCACCGAGACGGTGCCGCCGACTTCCGCCGAGACCCAGAGGAACTTGCCGTCCTGGGAGAACTCGGCGAAGCGGGGCCGGGCATCGACCAGCACGTTGTCGATCACCTCGAAGGTCTTGGTGTCGATGAAGTGGGCCATGTTGGTGGTCTCGGAGGTGTTCACGAGAACCTTGCCGTCCGGCGACAGGCCCATTCCCTCCGGCTCGACGCCGACCGGCACCTCGGCCAGCACCTTGTTCTTCTCGATGTCGATGATGGTGACCTGGCTGTCGTCCTCGTTGGCGACGTAGAGCGGGTTGCCGGTCTGATCGAGGATGAACTGCTCCGGGTCGGGCCCCGAGCGCAGCGAGCGGACCACCTTGCCGGTGGCGGTGTCGAGCACGTCGATGCGGTCGTCGTCGCTGGCGCAGACGAACAGCTCCTTGTCGTCCTTCGAGAGGGTCACGCCGCGCGGGCGCCGCCCGACCTTCCAGGTCGCGGTCACGGCCATGGTCGCGGTGTCGATCACCGAGACGGTGTTGGCCTTCTCGTTGGTGACGTAGGCGGTGAAAGCCTGCGCCGTTTCAATCATGCCGAACCACGTGCCCGCGAGCACCGCGCAACCCAGCCCCGCCCTCAAGCGAGCGACCATCGGCGTCCTCCCTGTCGTCTCCGGCGCGTCTTCGCGCGCCCGCATCGAAACCTGTTGCAGCGACATGGTCCTTGCACGCCGCTGCTCAAACAAAAAACCGGCGATGGACGGCCGATGGCCGGGTGGTCGATTGCCGCATCGTCCCCCGCCCGGCCCTAGGCCCGGCCCTACCGGAGCTTGCACGTCGTCTCCGGCTCGTCGGCGCCCAGCGTGTCGAGCGGCGTCCGCTGGTGGATGAAGCCCTGCTCGGGCGCCACCGAGACCATCGCCTTGGGCTGCACCACGATGATCGGCTGGCGCAGCTGGTGGTCCCAGGGCCGGTAGGTCAGCGACACGCCCTTGTAGGCGGGCAGCGAGAAATCGGGTTTCACGAGATGGGCCGCGAGCGTGGCCGGATCGGTGCTGCGGGTCTGCGTCGCCGCCTCGCCGACGGTGCGCACGGCCGCCCAGACCTGATAGTCGAGCGGCCGCATCAGGCGGCCGGCGAGCCGGCGGAAGCGGTTCTGCGCCTGGGCCGCGCCCCAGGTCTCCAGGGTCGGATGCCAGGTGGTGGCGATCAGCCCCTGGGTGCCGCCGACGGGACGCGGATCGACGGTGCGGTACGGGACGTAATCGCCCCAATCCCCCTCCTCGTCGGCGACGATCGCCAGGTCGTAGTCGAGCCCGCGGGTGAACACCATCGCCTCGGCCCGGGTCGGCGTGTCGCCGCGGGCCTTCGCCAGGGGGCCGAAGGTCCAGGGTTTCTCCGCGGTGATCTTGAGGCCGAACTTGCGGGCGGAGTTCCGCAACGCGTCGGCATAGGCCTTGTCGCGCTCGGTCGGGCCGACGATCAGGAAGATCTTCCGCCAGCGCATCAGCGTCAGGTACTGCGCCAGCGCATCCGTCTGCATGGCGCGGCTCGGCAGGACGTGGAACAGGTTGGCGCGGCAATCGGCCCCGCGCAGGCGGTCGTCGGGCGCGCCGGCATTGAGGACGACCGCCCCCGTCTCCTTCAGCGCGTCGGCCACCGCCAGCACTTCGGCGGCGGGCAGGGTCAGCACGAAGAATCTGACGCCCTTGGCCGAAAGATCCTTGGCCGCCTGAACCGGATCGCGCTCGCCGTCGAGGGCGACCTCGTCGAGGGCGAAGGTCTGCTTGGTGAAGCGGCCGGTGGTGTTGTTGTCCTTCACCGCCATGCGCGCGCCGGCGATGCCGAGATCCTCGGGGTCGGCCTCCGCGTCGTAGGAGGAGGGCGCCGGCACCGGGCGGTAGAGCACGGCGATCTGCGTCTCGGAGCCTGGGGCCGGCGCGGTCGCCTGCGCGGTGGGGGAACCCGGCGGCGGCTCGCCGGTGGCCGCCTTCGGTTCCTGGGCGCGGGCGCCATGGGGAGCGGCGAGGCAAGCGGCCAGGCCGGTCGCGAGACCGGCGGCGAGGAGGAGCGGGGCGGACGAACGCATAGGCCGGCACGCTAGCAACATCTTGCCACCGGCCTCAACGACGGAAGCATAAGATTTTCATAAGATTACGGGTCCGCGGATCCTGCCGGGCACCCTCCGCCATTGCCAAATCCTCCGGGACACCAAGTTAACCTCAGCCCGCGCGGCACCGCGCCCGATCCAGGCCCCGATCCCATGCGACTTCGCGCCCTCC
>NZ_JBELQE010000128.1:0-7142 GCF_040270385.1 Methylorubrum podarium
GGCGCGCCGCGGGGGGGCCCCCACCATCCCCCCCCCGCGGCGCCGGCCCTGCCCTCCCCCCGCGGGGGGAGTGGGTGGCCCCCGATGGGGGTCGGGTGAGGGGAGCGACCTCTCCGGAAGCGTCGCCCCCTCTCCCGCCCGCTCCGCGGGCACCCTCCCCCGACCCAAGTCGGGCTTGCCCGCCTTGGGCGGATGCTTGCGGATCTCGGGCAGGCCCGAGATCCGTGGGGGGAGGGCTCTTCTCGTCCTCGCCGGCTTCGTGCTGTCCGGCCCCGCCCTCGCGCAGGAAGCCCTGGTCACGGCGCAGCTCGGCAACGCCGTCGAGATCGTGGATCTCGCCTCCAAGAAAATCGTGCAATCGATCCCCGTGCCGGGGGCGCCGGCCGGCATCGCCCTCTCGCCGGATCGCAAGACCGCCTACGTCACCCGCCCCGAGGGACACGGCGTCTCGGTGATCGACCTCGACGCCCGCAGGGTGCGCGCGAGTCTCGACCTGCCCGGCGGCCCGCTCGGCATCGGCGTCAACCCGAAATCCGGCGAGGTCTACGTCGCCGACTGGTACGGCACGCGGGTCTTCGTGCTGCGCCCGGACGCGGACGGCCTGGCGCTGGAGGGCGAGATCGCCACCGGACAATCCCCCTCCGGCATCGCCGTCACGCCGGACGGCGCCACTTTGCTGGTCGCCAACCGCGAATCCGACTCGGTCTCGATCGTCGACGTGGCGAGCCGCCGCGAGACGCGACGGGTCGCCGTCGGCCAGCACCCGTTCGGCCTGACCCTCTCGGCGGACGGCGCCACCGCCTACACCGCCAACGTGGTCTCGAACGACGTCTCGGCCGTCGACGTCGCGGCCGGCCGCGAGACGGGCCGCGTCGCCACCGGCCAGCGGCCCTACGTGATCGCGCTCGCCGCCGGCAAAGGCTTCGTGACCGACCAGTATTCCAACACCGTGACGGTGTTCGACCCCGCGACCCTGAAGACGCTCGCCGCCATCGATGTCGGCGACCACCCGGAGGGGATCGCCGCCACCCGGGACGGGAAGACGGTCGTCGTCGCCAACTGGGGCGACAACGGCTTAAGCCTGATCGATCCGTCGAGCCTCACCGTCACCGGCACGGTCGAGACCGGCGACGGGCCGCGCTCCTTCGGGGATTTCTTGCGGTAGCCCGGAGTGCATTCCGACGAAGTGGTTGCCGGTTCGTCGAAAGAATGCGCGTCAAACCAATGACCTGGAGACGCCGGCCTGATGCAATCAGGCCGGATACGGCTCCAGAGCATCGTCCCGAAAGGTGGTTGCCGGCTTTCGGAAAAAGACGATGCAGAACAAAAGCCTAGAGCATCGTCCCGGATCCGATATCCAGGACGATGCTCTACGCCGCCGCGGGCGGCTCGCCGGACCCTGTCTCGGCGGGTGAGTTGAGGATGTCCTCCAGCTCGTCCACGAGGCGGTCGATCTGGTCGTCGCTCGCCAGCACCCGGGTGGTGCGTCCGTCCACGGTCTCGAAGGCCAGCTCGATGGACTCGCCCGTGCGGGTGGCCAGAATCCGGGCGAGCTTGTTCCCTGCAGTCATCGGCATCTCCTCGTGGATTGTCCCCGTCAACGCGCGGAAACGGCCTCGTTCCTCACGCGATTAGGCCGACGGCGACCGCCGGCCCGCAGGTCGAGACCCAGGCGGCCTCCCCGCCGTCCAATCGGCCGGCGATCACCGCGGTGAGGGGCAGCGGGCGGCGGCCGAGCCGGGCGGCGAGCCGCTCGGCTAGGAAGCGGCCGGCGCCGCAGACGACGAGGGGCGCGTCCTCGGGGAGATCCGGGCGCGAGAGCAGCACGGCGGCGGCATCGTGCAGCGGGCGCAGCTGCGCCTCGGCGAACCACGCCGCCAGCGCCCGCCATTCCTGCGCGCTCCCCTCCCCCCGGTCGCGGCCGACCATGCGGGCGAGGCGCGTCTCGGATTCGGGGATCGACTTGCCCTTGAGGTCGGCGCTGTGCTGCTGGTCGGCCCCTTCGGGCAGGTCGCCGGTCAGGCGGTAGATGTCGGCGGTGCCGGCGAAGGTCTCCGCCATCAGCGCCGTGCGCCGGCCGCGCCAGGGCGCGTGGGTCGCGAAGGCGAGGAGCGGCGTGCGCACCACGCCGGTATAGACGAGCTCGCCCGTCTCCAGCCGCTCCGCGTCGCTGTAGCCCCGCGCGGCGGGCGCGCCCTTCACGATCGGAATCAGGTCGGCGGTGGTCGAGCCGATATCGACCAGGAGCGCGTTCGCCTCGTGGCGTCCGACCAGGGCGGCGGTGGCGTGCCAGTTGGCCGAGGCGATGTCGGCGGCCTGCCCGCGGGCGGCCTCGGCCGGCACGAAGCCGGCGCGGCCGGCATAGATCCGCACGCTGCCGGCGAGCGTCGCGGCGGCCCAGGCGGAGAGCTGGTGCACCCCGTCCGCCCGGTCGGCGAAGCAGTCGGTCAACTCGCCGGTCATGGTGACGGCGTGGTGGGCCTCGCCCCGGGTCCAGTCCGGCATCTGCGAAAGCGTCTCGTCGAGAGCGGGGACGCCGCGCCAGAGCCGGCAGGGCGCCTGCACCGCCTCGACTACGCGGCCGTCCTCGACGAGCGCCGCCTTGACATGCACCCCGCCGAGATCCCACCCGATGACCCTGTTCCTAGTCCGGTTCACGCGATGTCTCACGGTTCTGAGGGGCGGCCGTTCCGGCTGATCCCGGTGATCGACCTGCGCCGGGGGCAGGTGGTGCGCGCCCGCGCGGGCGAGCGCGACGCCTATGCCCCGATCGACACCCCCTTGGCCAGGGGCTCGGCGCCCGCCGACGTGGCCCGCGGCCTCCTCGACGCCGTCGCGACGGACCGGCTCTACGTCGCCGATCTCGACGCGATCATGGAGGGCCGGGCGCCCGACCGCGCCAGCCTGGAGGCGGTGGCCCGCGCCTGTCCCGGCGCGACGCTGTGGGTCGATGCCGGCTTCTCCGACTTTTCCGGGGTCGACCGCTTCACCCGGCTCGGCCTCGGCCGCCCGGTGATCGGCAGCGAGAGCCAGCGCGACGCCGATCTCGTGCGCGCGCTGGGCAACCGTGCCGTGCTCTCCCTCGACAGCCGGGGGGAAGAACGACTCGGACCGGACGCCCTGCACGCGGACGCGCGGACATGGCCCGAGGAGGTGATCGTGATGACGCTGGCGCGGGTCGGCACCGGCACCGGTCCCGATCTCGTCGGGATTTCGCGCGCCGTCGCGCTCGGACAGGGCCGGCGGATCTACGCGGCCGGCGGGGTGCGGGGGCCGGAGGACGTGACGCGGCTCATCGCGGCCGGCGCGGCGGGAGCGCTCGTCGCCTCGGCGATCCATGACGGGCGGCTGCGCTGAGGCTGGCGGCGCCTACGGCGTCAGGGCGCCCTGGATCACGTACATCTCGCCGACCACGGCCGTGACGTCGATGCGCTCCGGCCTCAGCTTGCCATGGGCGATCTGGTTGCGCAGCGCATAATAGAACTGCACCCGCGCCCACGGACTCTTCGCGCCGCCCTGCCGATCGAGGACGAGGGCGGTGCGATCCTCGAAGCTGAGGCCCGAGAGGCGCTTCTCGTCCGGATTGTACAGATCCCAGGCGCGTCTCACCGCCCAATCCGCGTGGCCCCGCCGCGCGCGGATGGCCGAGCGGCAGGCATCGTCGATGGCGCTCTCGAGCTGACCCCAGCAGATCACGAAATAGGCCTGGTCGTTGAGGCGCTGCTTGGCCTCGATCCGATCCGCGCCCGACCCGTCACCGCTCTCGATCAGGGCCGCCCGGAGCGCTTCGAGATATGCGTCGATCTCGGCATAGAGAGCGGCCAGGGCCACCAAGTCCTGCACGGCGCCGGCCCGTGCCGTCAGCGCAAGACGGACGACAAGACCGAGCGGTCCAGCGGGACGGCCCGCCGTCGATCCGACAGGGGCACGAGGACCCAATCCGGTTCCTCGAAATTCGCGGCCCTGTCGAGGATGAGATGATGGTCCGCTCCCCGCCGAAGGTCGAGGCGGCCGTTGGCGCCGACGATCCAGAGGCCCCGCGGCTCGATCGTCGCGGCCGGCGCCTCATCGGCCAGCAGGTCGAGCACCGGAAGTTCGCGCGGCGGCAGATCCACCTCGCGCATCGGCTCCTCGATCATCCGCACGCGCCGCGTCCGCCTGGACGACCAGCCGGGCGGAAGCCAGGACTCGATCCGGCCGTACAGGCCGGCGATACGCTGCGCCCAATCCTCCACGCGGTCCTCGACCTGCGCGCGCGTGAGGACATCGGCCGTCAGTTCTTCGAGGACGTCGGCCATCGGCGGCCTCCTCCGGGGTGTCTCACCGTCATGAGGTGCCACCGCAGCGCCCAAAAAGAAAGGGACGGCCGAAGCCGTCCCGATCCATCAACGTCCAAGGAAGATCGAAGCCAGTCGCTGGAGCAGACCCCGCGGTGCGGGCGGAGGCTCGCTCTGCCCAGGACTGTCCCCGATCTAAGCGTTGGCGGCGAAGGGGTGCTGCGCCGAGTTGCGCTGCTCAGTCACCGTCGCGGCCTTCGGCTCGCCGTTCACGGCGCGCTGGATCGAGAGCTTGGTGGCCTCGTAGTTGTACTTCTGGATCTTGGCGTCGTCGGCCGCTTCCCAGTGGATGAACACGCCGACCAGCACGTACAGGTCGTCGGCCTCGTCCGCCGGGATGATGCCCTCGGCGACCGCATCCTGCACCGCCTTGGCGACGCCGTGCTGGGCCGGGCCGAACATCTGGACGGCCTGACGGGCGTCGTTGATGGTGACCTTGTTGAACATCAGCGTGTTCGGCTTGCACGGCAGGTTCGGCGCGATCACGGCGAGCAGGCTGGTGAAGCCGTGCTTGTTGTTCACGAGGCCGTTGCAGAAGGCGGTCTCGGCGGGCGAACCGCGCGGTCCGATGATGAGGTCGATGTGGGCGACCTCGTTGCCGTCGCCGACGAGGGCCTCGCCGACCTGAACCTTGGTGATCTTTGCCATTCGGGGTCTCTCCCTGGATTCCTGAAAAAAGGCCCGCCCTGAGAGGAGGCGGGGCCGGAAGCCATCCTTGTTCGCGGCGCCCGGCAGGGGCCGAGCCGGTTAGCCCGGATAGCGGCGCGGACCCTACAGCGGGGCCCGGCATCGAACAACCCGCGCAAGGCCCTGAAATCGGCGATTTTTTGGATAGCCGGGGGCCTTGACGCGCCAGGATCCGTCCCCTCGCGGGCGCGGGGTTCGGCCAAGGCTCAAGATGTCTCGCCGCGGGCGGACAGGAGCGCGTCGAGGAACAGCGTCGCGACGGTGAAGTCGGCGCTCGTGCCGGGGTTCAGACCCGCCTCCTTCAAGGCACGGTCGTAGGCCAGCAGCGCCTCGACCGGGGCCGCGGCGAGGTCGAGCCCTGCGAGTCGCGCCCGCGCCTGCGCCCGCACCGCCTCGGCCCGCTCCGGCCCGTGCTTGCGCGCGATATGGCTGTCCGGCACCGCGGTGAGGTAGGCGAGATGCACGGCCGTCGTGGTCCAGGGCGGGACGAGCCCGCGCGCCCGTGCGTCGGCCAGCGCCGGCAGCCCGATGGCGAACAGATCGCGAAAACCGTCCGCGTAGGCGCGGGCGATGCGGTCGCGCGGGGCGGCCTCTTCCATCGCCGCGCGCAGCGGCGGGACCGGCCCGTCATCGGCCGGATCCCGGGACACGTCGTGGCGCTCGGCCCGGCCGAGGCCGCCGGGATTGGCCCGGCGGATCGCCGCGAACACGTCGCGGGAATCCGACGCGTCGAAGGTCGCCAGCACGGCGCTCAGGGCTTCGCTCAGCCGACCGGGCGCCTCCGCGGCGCGGGCGAGCGGCGCGCAGAGGAGCAGGATGCCGAGATTGGTGTTCTGGCCCACGGCGGCGATCGTCGCCTCGACGCCGCCGCGGACCCGGCGGCCCACCCGCGCACCCGCCTCGGCCAGCGGGGGTGCCGAGACGTCGGCGCTGGTGACGAAATCGGCGGTCACCATGCGATGGCCGGGGGCGTAGCTGTGCACGTTGCCGGGTTTCAGCGCGTCGAGTTCGGCGAGGCAGGCGGCGCGGTAGAGATCGGCCACCGTCGCCGCCGGCAGGCCGCCCTGCGCTGATCCGGTCATCCGAGCGCCGAGACCAGCCGCGGCGGGCGGGCGGCGCGCACCGCGTTGAGGAAGCCGCGGGCGACCGCTCCGGCGATGTCGACCTCGGTCACCTGCTGCAGGCCGGACCAGGCCGGCATCGAGTTGACCTCCAGGACGAGGAAGCCGCCCTCGCCGTCCTCGACGAGGTCGATGCCGGTGTAATCGACGCCGACCGCCGCCGCCGCGGCCTCGGCGAGTTCGGCGGCGCGGGCCGGGACGTCCCAGGCGAAGGGGCGGCCGCCGCGGTGGACGTTGGTGATCCAGCCGTCGCCCTCGCGGATCATCCCGGCGATCGCCCGAGCCTCGCAGACGAAGACGCGGTAGTCGCGCCACAGTCCGTCCGCCCGCGGCACGTAGCGCTGCAGGTAGTAGACGCCGCTCACCGCCTCCTGCGCCGGCAGATCATCGGGGTGCTCGAGGAGCATCAGTCCCTCGCCCTGCGAGCCGAACAGGGGCTTCAGCACGATCGGCCGTCCGGGCCGCGCCTCGCGGGCGACGATCTCGGCCGCCGCCTCGCGCTTCGAGACGACGAAAGTGTCGGGGGTCGGCAGGCCGGCGCGGGCGATCAGGAGCGAGGTGGCCGCCTTGTCCACCGAGCGCTCGATGGCGGCCGGCCCGTTCCAGACGGTGACGCCGGCGGCCTCCAGCGCGTGGAGCACGCCGAGCCGCATGGTGGTGGCCTCGAAGGTGCCGCCGGCGATGGTGCGCAGCAGGACGCCGTCCGGCAGGCCGTCCGCGAAGCCGGGCACCCGCAGCGGCTCGCCGCCGCCGGTCACCACGGCGACGTCGGCGAGGGAGAACAGCACCGGCTCGACGCCGAGGCCGCGCAGGGCCTCCCGCAGCCGCGCCTTGTGCCAATTGCCGTTGTCGGCCGCGAGCCCGATGCGCATGCGTTGTTCCAGTTTGTCTCAACCCTCCCCCCTCCGCGCGGGAGGGGGCCCGCGGAGCGGGCGGGTGAGGGGCCGGCTCAGGCCCTTCCGGACGCGGCGTTCCCCTCTCCCGACCCTCGCTTACG
>NZ_JBELQE010000129.1:0-25046 GCF_040270385.1 Methylorubrum podarium
GGAGGAGGCAGGAGGTGGGGGTGGTTCAGGATGAGGCGGTGCGGTGCCTTCTGCACCACCCCCACCCCGAACCCCTCCCCACAAGGGGGAGGGGACAAGCCATGCCCCGACCGCAGCGATCGACTGGATGACGGATCAGGCGAGCTGCGTGTCCGGCGGGGCGCTGTCGGAGGGACGCTCGTCCTCGACGCTGGGGGCGGGCGCGCCGGGCAGGCCCACCGCCGCCTCCGTGGGCGTGGCGGTGACGGTCACCTCGTCGCCTTGAATCGCGAACCGCACGTCCATCGCCGCCGCGCGGGCGACGAGGCCGGCATAGAAGGGCAGGATGCCGTGGGCGTCGACGGTGCCGCCCTCGGGCGTGCCGGCGATCAGCGCCTCGACATGGGGCGGGATGCGCGCGTGGCTGCCCTTGGCGCGCAGGACGAGGCGCGGGCTGTCGCCGTCGCCGGTCACGGCCACGTCGATCAGGCCGCCGCGGGGAATCGCGCTCGACGCGATCACCACGAGGTTGAGCAGGAGCTTGACCTTGTTCTTCGGGAACAGCGCCTGGGGGGCGCTCCAGGCGATCTGCGTCTTCTCGTCGGCGAACATCGCCCGCGAGACCTTCTCGGCATCGGCCAGGTCGATCGAGGCGCCGGCCGAACCCGCCGCGCCGAAGGCGATGCGGGCGAACTGCACCCGGGCCGAGGCGGTGCGCGCGCTCTTGCGGATCAGTTCGAGGGCGAATTCGCGCATGGAGGGATCGTCGTCGTCCTCCAGCACTTCGAGGCCGTTCACGATCGCGCCGATCGGGCTGATCACGTCGTGGCACACGCGCGAGCACAACAGGGCCGAGAGGTCGAGGGCGTCGAGGGTGAGGCTCGTGGTACTACCGCTCATACTACCGCTCATGGCGCGCTCCGTTTCCGGCTGTCGACAATGGTGTCGCGAGGGGTCGTCGTTCGGTGAGGCGGCCCGCCCCCTCGGACGCGGCGGGCACCGGATCGGGCCAAGCGAATAGTCACCGCCGGCCGCTTTGGAAAGCCGCGGACCTCGATCCGCCGGACCGCGTCGGTTTCGCGACGGGACGACGGATCGCCCGCAGGCCGCTCCTCGATCCCAATTCTTGGTAAAGACTTGGTCAAGGCCGACATGCTGCGGCACAGATGTCCCGAATTCGCCGCAACCGGCGCGCATGGGGACCGGATCACGCAGGCTTGCGCACCGAATTTGCTCGGGCTTCGGATCGACAACCCCCGTTCCTTCATTGATGACGATGCGATGACCGCCCCCGCCCCCATCCCGGCCGCCCCGTCGGCGTCCCTGACCGCTCCCGTTCCCACCGCGATGCGCGACGCCATCGCGGAACAGCTCGCCGGGATCGCCTGCGAGGCCGGGCGCATCCTGCGGGGCTATCACGGCGGCGATTGCCCACACGTCATCAAGCCGGACGGCTCGCCCGCCAGCCTCGCCGACACCCGCTCCGAGGAACTCATCGTCTCGGCGCTGGCGCGGGCCTTTCCCGGCATCCCGGTGATCGCCGAGGAGACCTCGTGCACCGCGGGGCCCGCGCCCCTGTTCTTCCTCGTCGATCCCCTCGACGGAACCCGCGACTTCCTGGCCGGCAACGAGCAGTACTGCGTCAATATCGGCCTCGTTCAGGGGGACCGCCCGATCGCCGCCGCGCTCGCGGCGCCGGGCCTCGGCCGGGTCTGGGCGGCGGGCACCACCGCCCGCGAGGCGCCGATCCGCGAGGGGCGGCCGGGCGCGTTCCGGGCGGTGAGCGTGCGCACGGCCCCCACGGATGGTCTCGTCGCCCTCGTCAGCCGCCTGCACGGCGACAGCGACACCGATGCCTGCCTGGAGCGGATGCATATCGGCGAGCGGCGGGTCGCCTCCTCGGCCCTCAAGTTCTGCCTGATCGCGGCGGGCGAGGCGGACATCTACGTGCGCTGCGTCCCCACCATGGAGTGGGACACCGCGGCCGGCGACCATGTGCTGACCATGGCCGGCGGGCGCGTCGTCGGCCCCGGCGGGGAGACGATCACCTACGGCCACCACTCCCGCTTCTACCGCAACGGCCCCTTCGCGGCGCTCGCGTCGGCGGCCTACCGCGACGCCCTCGACCTGCCGCAACAGAGCGCCGTGTCCTATTTCGATCGGCGCCGGTCGGGCGAGGCGACCCCGCCGGACGCGGCCCCCGGCGCTTAACCGCCCGTTAACCCAATCTTGACTTGATCGGTCGCGAGACTGCGCGCTCCCTGCGTGCCTCGATCCGACGGCTTCCGGTGACGGGAGCCCCCGCGCCCCGGCTGGGACGGGCGCGGGACGCGGCGGGCGACGAGGGAGCCGGTAGGGAGACCGACATGCCGCACGATCCCATCCGCACCGGGGGCACGACCCGCCGCGCCGCCCTGCTCGGCTTCTCCGCCGGGCTCTCTCGCGGGCTCACTTGCGGGCTCGCCGGCGGACTTCTGGCCGGCGCCGCCCCTGCCCTGGCCTACCAGGACGACGGCGTGCGCCCGGACTCGTTCCGCGCCTCCGAGGTGGTCGAGAACGGGCACCGCTTCTTCGGCAGCGTCTCGCGCGGCCTCGCGCTCACCGTCGAGGAGGCGACCCGCCGCTGGGGCGAGCCCAACGGCTACATCCTCGGCCAGGAGGCGTCCGGCGCCATCGTCGGCGGCCTGCGCTTCGGCGAGGGCACGCTCTACACCCGCAATGCCGGGCAGCGCCGGATCTACTGGCAGGGGCCGACGCTCGGCTTCGATGTCGGCGGCGACGGGGCGCGCACGATGATGCTCGTCTACAACCTCCCCGCCGTGCGCGACCTCTACCGCCGCTTCGGCGGCGTCGACGGCTCGGCCTACTTCATCGGCGGCTTCGGCATGACCGCGGTGACCGACGGCGGCATCATCGTGGTGCCGATCCGCTCCGGTGTCGGCGCCCGGCTCGGCATCAATGTTGGCTACCTGAAGTTCACCGGCCGCCCGACCTGGAACCCGTTCTGATCCGGACCCGCTCTGCCCCCGATCCCGGAGCGCGCGACGCGACGGCGCTTGCCTCCGCGCGGGCAAGGCGGGCAAAAGACGCAGCGGCCGGACCTGTCGGCCGAGGCGGCGTGAGGGCCCCTTCGTGATCGAGACCGTGATGATCTTCGGGCTCGGCTTCCTCCTGGCGAGCCTGTGCGCCCTGACGATCCTGCCGACCGTGAACGCCCGTGCCGCCCGCCTCGCCCGGCGGCGGATCGAGGCGACCCTGCCGGTCAGCGTGTCCGAGGTCGTGGCCGAGCGCGACCACCTGCGGGCGGAATTCGCCGTGGCGCAGCGCCGGCTTGAGCGCAAGGCCGAGGCCGTCGCCGCCCGTCGCCACGCCGACATGGCCGCCATCGGCGCCCGCACCATGGAGGCCGAGGCGGCGGTCGCCGCCCGGATCCTCAGCGAGGCCGAGGTGGCCCGCGCCCTCGAACGCATCGCCGGGCTCGACCGGGATCTCGCCGCGGCCCGCGCCGAGGGCGAGACGGGGCTCGCCACCCTGCACGCCCTGGAGGAGGCCCACCGCACCCTCCTCGACGACCTCAAGGCCACGCGCCGGGCGCAGGCGGGCACCGCGCCGTCGGCGAACGAAGGGGATGCGGACGCCGCCGCACGCCCCGGCGCCGCGATCGAGGCCGAGATCGAGACGCTGCGCGCGGAGCTGGCGGCGGCCCGAGCCGCCGCTCAGGACGCCCTGGCCGCGCGGGGGAGCGAGGACACCGCCGAGCTGCGCCGCCGCATCAGCGAGGTGGCCGACGCCCTGGCCCGCCGCGACCGGCTGCCCCAGGCCGGGGGCTTCCCCGCCGCCGCCTCAGCCACCGCCCCAGTTACCTCGCCTGCGCTCGCCGAGAGCTGAAACGCACCGAGCGGAGCGCCCCCGCGGCCTATCGTGCCGCCCTCCCTTGCGATGCCCCGCACGAGTCCGTAAGCACCGAACCATCTTGCGTTTGCCCCGAACCCGCCTTGCTACGGACATGCGGGGGCATCATCGCGCCCGGAACTCCTCCCACGAATCTCTTTCCACGAACCGCGATCGAGCGAACATCATGGCCCTGAAGCTGACGCCCCTGGTTCTCGCCCTCGCAGGCGCGGCTGCCCTGCTGGCCGCTCCGGCCCAGGCGCAGCAGTCGAAGCGCGGCAACGAGACGCTTAAGAAGTACTGCACCGGCGATTACCTCAGCTATTGCGGCAACCTCGATCCGGACGATCCGGCGACCGACCAGTGCTTCAAGACCAACTGGGCGAAGCTGTCCGAGAACTGCCGCCGGGCGATCGACGCCTACACGCCGCCGAAGGACGGGGCCCGCGGCAACAAGAAGAGCTGAGCTTCGTTCGCGCGGGGGCGTCGGGGCTCGGCGGAGCCGGGCTCGCGCCGGGTCTTCGCCGCTCGTGCCCGCATCGCGTTGTCCGAAGCGCCCGCGGCCACCTTTCGGGACGAGGCTCCAACGGCTAAGCTCACGCCGCCGCCCTGCCGGAAATCCCGCCGGAAATCCCGATGCCCGCCCGTTCCGCCCGCCTCTCGATCCTGATCGCGCTCGGCCTCGTCCTGGCCTGCACGGCCTGCGGCCGGCGCGGCAGCCTGGAACCGCCGGGGGCCGCCGTGTCGGAGACCGCTCCGAGCCCGCGCCCCGGCGCCCCGGCCTCGGCGCGGAGCCTGCCGGCCAGCACGGTCTCCGTGGGCGATCGCGGCGCGGCCCCCGATCCCGAGGCCGTGCAGGCCGGCGACGAGCTGAGTGCCGCGGCGATCCCCGCGGGCGGCGACGGCGTTCCGGTCACGACCTCCCGCGGATCCAAGCGCGGCTACCGGGTTCCCAAGGAGCCGTTCATCCTCGACCCGCTCCTCTAGCACCGGGTTCGAGGTAGACAGCGCACCGCGCCTGGGGGCATTCGGGCGTGCCGAGCCTCTTGCGGCGCGGCGGCGGGTTCTGCGGCGGATTCTCCTGACATGCACCACTTCCATTACCGGGACGGGCGTCTCCACGCCGAGGACGTCGATCTGACGGCGCTCGCCGAGGCGGTCGGCACGCCGTTCTACTGCTACAGCACCGCTACCCTGGAGCGGCACTATCGCGTCTTCGCCGAGGCGTTTTCCGGCGACGACGCGCTGGTCTGCTTCGCCATGAAGGCGAATTCGAACCAGGCGGTGCTCGCCACCCTCGCCCGCCAGGGCGCGGGCATGGACATCGTCTCCGAGGGCGAATTGCGCCGGGCGCTCGCCGCGGGCGTGCCGGGCCACCGCATCGTCTTCTCCGGCGTCGGCAAGACCCGCGAGGAGATGGCGGCCGCCCTCGACGCGGACATCCTCTGCTTCAACGTCGAGAGCGAGCCCGAACTCGCCGCCCTGTCCGAGGTCGCCGCCGCGCGGGGACGCAGGGCGCCGGTCTCGATCCGCGTGAACCCGGACGTCGACGCGCTGACGCATGCCAAGATCTCGACGGGCAAGTCCGACAACAAGTTCGGCATCCCGATCTCCCGCGCCCGCGAGGTCTATGCCGGGGCCGCGCGCCTGCCGGGTCTCGAGATCGTCGGCGTCGACGCGCATATCGGCAGCCAGATCACCGACCTCACCCCGTTCGACAACGCCGCGCGCCTGCTCTGCGCGCTCGCCCGCGACCTGCTCGCCGACGGGCACCGGCTGCACCACGTCGATTTCGGCGGTGGCCTCGGCATCCCCTACCGCGACGACAACGCCCCCCCGCCCGATCCGGCGGCGCTCGCCGCGATCCTGCGCCCGCATTTCCGGCCGCTGGGCCTGCGGCCGGTCTTCGAGATCGGGCGGATGATCGCGGGCAATGCCGGCATCCTCGTCACCCGCGTGATCTACGTGAAGCCGACTGCGGAAAAAACCTTCGTCATCGTCGACGGGGCGATGAACGACCTGATCCGCCCGACGCTCTACGACGCCTTCCACGCCCTGCGGCCGGTGCGCGAGCCCGCCCCCGACATGCCCCGGCTGACGGCGGACGTGGTTGGCCCGGTCTGCGAGAGCGGCGACTACCTCGCGCTGGGCCGCGAGATGCCGGCGGTGGCCCCCGGCGACCTGATCGCGGTGATGAGCGCGGGCGCCTACGGGGCGGTCCAGGCCGGCACCTACAACAGCCGCCGCCTCGTGCCGGAGGTGCTGGTGGCCGGCGACCGTTCCGCGGTCGTGCGTCCGCGCCCGAGCTACGACGACCTGATCCGCCTCGACCGCCTGCCCGACTGGCTCACCTGACGGTGCCGGCGGAGCCGGGCGGCCCAGGGCCATCGCTTGAAAGCGATGACCCTGGTTTTTTGCTGGCCTCAGTCGCCGGCGCCCGCCTCCGCGGGCTTAGGCTTTCGCTCCGCTCGAAGCTTTCCGGGGCGCACGCCCCGAAAAGCCCGCTCCGCGCGGCGCTCTTCGCGCCGCGAAGCTGCAAAGCAACTTCGAGCGATGGCCCTGCCGGATGGCCCGTCGCCGGTTGCGTCGGGACGCCGCCCGTCCGAGAAGACTGCTCATGAAGACCGCCGATTGCGACATCCTGATCCTGCCGGGCTATGCCGGCTCCGAGGAGGGGCACTGGCAGGCGCGCTGGGCGGCGCGGCTCAGGACCGCGCGGATCGTCGCGCAGGACGACTGGCACCGGCCCGACCCTGACGCGTGGCGCAACCGCGTCGTGGAGGCCGTCGAGGCCGCGACCCGGCCGGTGATCCTCATCGCCCACAGCCTCGGCGTCGTCGCGGCGGTGGAGGCCGCGCCGCGCTTTCCCGAGGGCGTGGTGCGCGGCGCCCTGCTGGTCGCCTTCCCCGACATCGAGGCGGGCGCCGACCTGCCCGCGAGCGTGCGCGCCTTCGCGCCGGTGCCGCGCGATCCGCTGCCCTTTCCCTCGCTGCTGGTGGCGAGCCGCACCGACCCGCACTGCACCTACGATCGGGCGGAGGACTACGCCTATGCCTGGGGCTCGGCGCTGGTGGATGCGGGCGAGGCCGGCCACATCAACGTCGCGAGCGGCCATGGGCCCTGGCCGGAGGGCCTGATGCGGCTGGCGGGCTTCCTCGCGCCCCTCTGAGCCGGCGGGACCGTCCGACCGGCGGGGCTGACAGAATAGTGTATTTTACATCAGGGGCTTGGATCGGTTCCTATCGAATGTGAGGAAATGCAGTCTCAAAAAGATTCTTTGATGCAGGATAAATCGGGAACTTAATTTTCCTTAATTGCTTTCCTCGGGCAGACCGGTCGGCAAAACCGGCTGGACAAATTCGGAGGGACGCAAACGTGACGCTCACGAAGACCATCGCCACCGCCACCGCTTTCGCCTTCATCGCCGGCTCCGCGCTCGCTGCGCCCTGCAACACGGGCAGCACCAACGCCAAGGCGCCGGGCGATTCCACCGCCGCGAACAGCAGCACCGGCAGCGGCGCCGATGCGGGTTCGAAGAACCTCGCGGGCGGCCAGCAGCCGGCCTCGCCGGGCACCGTGGGCGCGATGAACAACGTCGGCGCCGGCCAGGGCGTCGGCAACAAGCCGGGTTCGGACCAGACGTCCTCGGCCAAGAACACCGCCGGCGGCGACCAGCCGGCGGCCCCGGGCACGGTCGGCGCGATGAACGCCGCCGGCCACGACCAGAAGCTCGGCGACAAGAAGGGCGGCGACGACTGCTGATCGCCGCGCACGAGCCGCAAGGAAAAGAAGCTCCCGGGCCGAACGGCCCGGGAGCTTCTTTTTTCGGGGCACCGCCCCGAACCCCGCCAAAGGGATGATCCCTTTGGGATCCCGCTACTCCTTGTCCTCGCCGCCCCGAAAGAGCTGGCCGGCCACGTCGTTGACGGTCGGTGGCGTGGCCCGGACGAAGGGCAGGGGACGGCAGACGGCGAGCGCCGCGAGGCCGAAGCGGGCGGTCATCAGGCCGTTGAGCACGCCCTCGCCCAGCTTGGCCGAGACGCGGGCGGCGAGTCCGAGGCCGAGCACCTGGTGCAGCATGCCCTCGCCCACCGCCATGCCGCCGGTGACGGTGAGGTGGGCGAGCGCCGCCCGGGCGAGCCTCAGGAAACCGAGCAGGCCGGGCCGCCCGCCGTAGATCGCCGCGATCCGGCGCAGCAGCCGGGCGGCGGAGAACACCACGAAGGCGACGTCGACGATCGCCCGCGGGCTGAGCGCGGTGACGGCCGAGACCTGGCTCGCGGCCTGGGCGATGGCCGCCTTGGCCTGGCGGTCGAGGGGCGCCAGCAGCTCGCCCTCGGCGAGAGCCAGCCGGTCGTCCACGTCGAGGATCGCGTCGCCCACCGCGTCGAGCCGGCGGAGGCCGGCCGCCAGCGCCGGCCGGTCGGCGTAGAAGCCGCGCAGCTCCCGCACCACGCCCTGCGCCCCCGTGTGGTCGCGGGTCGAGAGCGCCGCGAGGGCGCGCTCGCGCAGCGCCTCGATCTTGCGCTCGCGCCAGACCCCCAGCGCCTCGCGGGCGACGATCGCCGTGAGCGCGATCGCGGCGAGAGCGAGCAGCGCCAGCGCGACCCAGCCGAGCCAGGGCGCGGTGGCGAACAGGTCCGTGATCAGCCGCTCGACCGAGAGCCCGACGGCGATGGTGACGAGGCCGCCGAGCGCGCTGAGCAGGATCGACAGCCACGGCGCCCGGCGCTTGGGCGCCACCGGCACGGCGACGCCGTCGGCGGCGTCCACGATCTCGTAGGGCTCGTCGACGAAGCGCACGTCCGGCCGCGGCGGGAGGGGAGCCTCCGCGGTCGCGGCCTCCGGCGGGGGCCCATCGGCGGCGGGGATGCGGAAGGCGCGCGGGCGCTGCGGGTTGGTCACGTCAGCCGATCCCCGATCAGGAACTGCATGGCCCGGTCGAGCCGGATCTGCGGCAGGTGGCCCGGCCGGCCGAGCGCGTCGGGCTTGACCGGGGGCGGGCGGAAGCGCGGGAAGCGGAACGAGCCCGGCGGGACCGCGCCGTCGAGCACCGCCTGCGGGTCGGCCGGCAACTCGCCGGGGAAGACCGCGGCCTCCGAGAGCCCGTCGAAGACCTCGTCGCCGACATGCTCGCCCGCCTCCGGCGTGCCGGAGACCGCGCGCAACACCGCGCCGCCGTCATGCACCGTGGTCTCGCGGGTGGCGCGCACGGAGGCGAGCGCCACGGTGCCGACCCGCGCCCCCGCGGCCTCGGTCCGGCGCATGGCGCGGGAGACGAGCAGGCGCAGCAGCGCGTCGAGCCGGTCGTGGCTCGACTGGTGGAGATGGTCGGCCTTGGTCGCCGCGAACATGATCCGGTCCGCCCGCGGCGCGAAGAAGCGCGAGAGCAGGCTGTTGCGCCCGATCCGGAAGGCGAGCAGCACCGCGTCGAGCGCCTCCTCCAGCTCGGCCAGCGCCGCCGGGCCGGAATCGACCGCCGAGAGGACGTCCACCAGCACGATCTGCCGGTCGACTCGCTGGAAATGCTCGCGGAAGAACGGCTCCACCACCTTGCTCTTGTAGGCCTCGAACCGCCGCTCCATCAGCGCGCCGAGGCTGCCGGGAACTTGGCTTTCCTCCAGGCGGTCGAGGGGGGCGAAGGTCAGCATCGGCGAGCCGGCGAGGTCGCCCGGCATCAGGAAGCGCCCCGGCGGCGTGGTGGCCACCGATTCCGCGCCGGCGCGGAGCGCGGCGAGATAGGTCTTGAAGGCGTTGGCGGCACGCTCGGCCACCACCTCGTCGAGGGGCGCGGCCGGGTCGAGCTCCCGCATCAGCGCGAGCCAGGGCGCGGCGATCTCGGCCCGGCCCGTCCGGCGGGTGCCGGCGATGGTGGCGCGCGACCACGCCGCGTAGCTCTGATCGACGAGCGCCAGATCGAGCAGCCACTCGCCGGGATAGTCCACGACGTCGAGCATCAGCGTCGCCGGGCCCGAGCGCCAGCCGCCCGCGCGCTCGTACTCGATGGCGAGGCGGAACTGGCTGATCCGGTCGGTCGAGCCCGGCCAGCGCCGCGCCTCGGTGAGCGCCGAAAAGTTCTCCTCGAAGGGGAAGCGCGGCACGTCGTCGTCGGGCTGGGGCACGAGCCGCGCGCGGCGCAGGCGCCCGGCTTGCGCCGGTTCGAAGGCGGGGAGCGCATGGCCCTCGACGAGATGGTGGATCAGGGCGGTGGTGAACACCGTCTTGCCCGAGCGGGCGAGCCCGGTGACGCCGAGCCTCAGCGTCGGCTGGATCAGCAGGTCGCTGGAGGCTTCCGCGAAGGCCTTGATCGCGGAACCCGCTTGCGCGGCGTAGTCGAAGAGGGGCGGCAAGGCGGGCTCTGGCGGCGGGCTTCGGCGGGGAAGCGGGACCGCTGTCAGGTGGCGCGGGCAGACGGCGATCTCAAGACGCGGAAGTGCCTCGCTGCCATCTCACGCCGCCCGCAGCGCCCGGATCGTCCCGAGCGTGTCCGTCCGCAGCGTCACGAGGCGGCGGATCAGGGCAGGAAGGTCGCCGCCCTCCCGGCAGGCCGCCTCGATCTCGCGGCACAGATCGGACAGGGCGACGAAGCCGAGGGCGCCGGCCGCGGCGACCATGGCGTGGGCGTCGTAGGCGAGCTGCTCCCGGTCGAAGGCGGTCCGCTCCGGTACGGCGCCCTCCGGGAGGAAACGGAGTTCGAGATCCAGTTCGAGCAGGGAGAGGAGCGACAGCACGCGTTCGCGCCCCATCGCGTCCTGCACGGCGGCGAAGGCCGCGCGGTCGAGCACCGGCCCGGACGTGCGCGCATCGGCCCGGACGACCGGCTCGGGGCGGAAGGCGCGGCTCCGGTCGTCCCGTCGCTCCTCCTGCCGCTCATCCTGTCGCTCCTCCTGCCGCGGCATCTGCACGGGGGCCGCCCCCCCGCGCGCGCGCTCCGCGCCGACGGCCCGCCAGCGCTCGATCACGGCGCCGAGCTGGGCGCGCTTGAACGGTTTGCCGACATGGTCGTCCATGCCCGCCGCGATGAGCTCCTGCACCTGTCCGTCGAGGACGTTGGCGGTCATCGCCACCACCGGCAGACGGGCGGCGGGGCCCGGCATGGCGCGGATCCGGCGGGTGGCGGTGAGGCCGTCCATCCCCGGCATCTGCACGTCCATCAGCACGACGGCGTAGGGGTCGGCGCCGTCCTCCGCGCCGTAGGCGGCCTCGACCGCCGCGATCGCCGCGGCGCCGTCGCCCGCCACATCGACGCGGTAGCCCTCCGCCTCCAGCACGGCGCGGGCCAGCGTCTGGTTGATCGGGACATCCTCCACGAGCAGCAGGCGGGCGCCCTCCGCCGCGTCCGGGCGACGGGTGCCCTCCGCCGCCTCGGCGGCGAGCGGGGCGGCGGCGCGCGGCAGGGCCAGGGTGAACCAGAAGGTCGAGCCGGCGCCCTCCACGCTCTCGACCCCGATCTCGCCCCCCATCATGGTGACGAGGCGGTGGCAGATCGCGAGGCCCAGGCCCGATCCGCCGAAGCGCCGGCTGATCGAGCCGTCGACTTGGCTGAAGGGCTTGAACAGCCGGTGCCGCTGCGAGGGCGCGATGCCGATCCCGGTATCGCGGATCTCGAAGCGCAGGGCTTCGGCGGTGCCGCCGTCGGCGCCGGGAATGGACCCCTCGTAGCGGACGGTGAGCGTGACGGAGCCGGCGGGGGTGAACTTCACCGCGTTGTTGAGCAGGTTGAACAGCACCTGCCGCAGCCGGTTCGCGTCGCCGACGACGCTCGTGGGCAGGTCCGGGTCGATCCGCGCCTCGACGGTGAGGGCGCTCTTGAGGGCGCCGCCGCGCGTGATCGCGACGGTGTCCTCGATCATCTTGCCGAGGTCGAACGGGATCGGGTCGAGTTCGAGCCGGCCGGCCTCGATCTTCGAGACGTCGAGGACGTCGTTGACGACGGTGAGCAGGGCCTCGCCCGAGACGCGGATCAGTTCCAGGCGGCGCCGATCCTCCGGGTCGCGGCCGGGCCGGTCGAGGAGCAGGTCGGCATAGCCGAGGATGCCGTTGAGCGGCGTGCGGATCTCGTGGCTCATGGCCGCGAGGAACTCGCTCTTGGCCGCGCTCGCCCGCTCGGCCTCCACCGTGGCGGCGCGGGCCTCCGCGGTGGCGGCGCGCAGGGCCGCCTCGGCCGCCTTGCGCTCAGTGATGTCGAGATGCAGCCCGAGCATCCGGTAGGGCCGGCCGTCGCCGTCGTAGAGGGTGCGGCCGGAGGTGTAGAGCCAGCGCCCGTTCACCCGGTACTCCGCCGTGAAGCGGGTCTGGCTATCGACGGCGTGATGGATCCGGTTCCAGGCCTCGACGACGTCGTCGGGATGGATGGTCGCGGTCCACTCCGTCGGCGAGAGCGCCCGCGGCTCGCCGGTCTCGGGCAGGCCGTAGAGGCGCACGCTCTCCGGCGACAGCACCGTGATGCCGGTGCGCAGGTTCCAGTCGAAGGTCCCGGCCTCCGCGCCTTCCAGAGCGATGCCGAGCAGGCGGCTCGTGTCCTCCACGGCCAGCCGCGCCGAGACGATCTCGTCGATGTCGAGGGCGGTGCCGATCCACTCGACCACCTTGGCCGGATCGGCCGCGCTGCGGATCGGGGTGACCGACAGCTTGTGCCAGCGATAGGAGCCGTCCCGCGCCCGCAGCCGCCACTGGCCGTCGTAGCCCCGGCCGCTCGCCTGGACCGCCTGCCACGCCGCCTCCATCGCCTCGGCGTCGTCCGGGTGGTTGCGGGCCAGCCGCTGCTCCCGCGCGGCGCCGATCGGCCCGTAATAGTCCTCGAACCGGGCGTTCCCGTAGGTCGATTCGCCGCTGTCTGGGTCGATGGTCCAGACGAGCAGCGGCAGGGCGTCCGCGAGGCTGCGGTAGCGCATCTCGCTGCGGCGCATCTCCGCCTGGATCCGCAGCCGGTCGGTCACGTCCATGAGGATGCCGTACAGCCCGGTCGTCCGGCCGGCCTCGTCGGTCTTGCAGGTGCCCCGCACCATCACGTCGCGGACGGTTCCGTCGGGGCGCGCGAACCGCGTCTCGAACTCGAACTCGTGGCAGCTCGCGATCGCCGCGGCGAGGATGGCCTCGACGCGCCCGCGATCGGCGGGATGGCACAGTTGGGCGAGGCCGGGATGCCGGCCCGTCGGCGGTGCCGGGTCGAGGCCGGCGATGCGCAGCAGGCTCTCGGAGTAGATCGGGTGGCCGCTGACGAAGTCGATGCGCCAATGGCCGACCTGGGCGATCTGCTCGGCCATGGTGAGGAGGGAGTTGGCGCTCGCCCGCCGCTCGATCTCCGCGCCCTGGGCGCGGATGGTGCTCTCGTGGATCTGGCGCAGCGCCCGCTCGCTGGCGAAGGCGAGGTTGTCACGCCGCAGCCGCATCTGCGCCGTCACGACCTCGGCGAGGTCGCGCAGGGCCGCTTCGTCCTCCGGGCTGAAGTCCCGCGGCCGCGGATCGACGAGGCAGAGGGAGCCGAGCCGCACGCCCGGCCGCAGGATCAGCGGGGCGCCGGCGTAGAACACGATGTGGGGCGGGCCGGTGACGATCCCGAGCCCGGAAAAGCGCGGGTCGCGGCGGGCGTCGGGCACGACGAGCAGCGCATCCCGCTCGATCGTCCGGTCGCAGAAGGAGCCGGCGCGGGGCGTCTGCGTCGGCATGGCGCCGGTGCAGGCCTTCAGCCACTGCCGCTCGGCATCGACCAGGGAGATGTAGGCCGTCGCGACGCCGAACAGGCGTTGCGCCGTCCGGCACACGGCATCGAACTGCGCCTCCGGATCGCTGTCCAGGATGCGCAGCGCGTGCAGGGCCGCGAGGCGCTCGGCCTCGCTCGCCGATCCCGTGGTCACGGCCGCACCTTCGGTTCCAGAGCCTCGTTTCCGCCGCCGAGCATAGCCCCGCGCGCGCCGCCCGTCCCCGCCCGCGACGCAGCACCGGCATGGTGCGCGATGCGCCGCGGGAGGGGGAGGGGCACGGACGGGGACGCCGCGCGCAATCGGGCTGCCTCCAATGCCCAGACCATCCCGAGCATCATGTAGACGTGGCGCCACTTCTCCACGTCGATCTGCATCGCCTGGAGGAAGAACATCAGCAGGGCCGGGAACACGATCTGCGCGTAGGCACGGTAGGGCGAGGGCCGCACCATCAATCGGAAGCCGACGAAGGAGGTCGCCGCCACGAGGGCGATGAAGACGGCGCCCGCGAGCCAGCCGCCGTTGGCGAAGCTGCCGATGTAGGAATTGTGCGGCTCCAGGGCGAAGATCTGGCGCCAGCGCAGGGGGCCGAGGCCGAGCGGCTCCTCCAGGAGCATGCCCATGCCGCGGATCTGGTTGCCGAAGCGGCCGGTCTCGCCCTCGTCGTAATCCTGCGTGACCGCGGCGCGGGTGTGGAAGGTCTGGGCGACGCTGTCGATCGAGAGCAGTCCCGCGAGGGCGACCGCGCCGAAGCCGACCGTGACGAGGCCGAGCGTCACGATCCGCCGCCGCAGGGCCCGCGAGCGACTCGTCACGTAGAGCGCCCCGACCATCACGGCGACCGCCACCACCGTGCCGCCCCAGGATCCGCGGGAGAAGGACAGGAAGATGCCGGCCATCACCACGACGAGGCTGGCCAGGGACAGGAGCGGCCAGCGGGTCGAGCCGGAGAGAAGTCCGTGGATCAGGTAGAGCGCGCCGAGGGTCAGGAAGGAGCCGAACACGTTCGGGTCCTGGAAGGTGCCCGAGGCCCGGCCGTACTTGTAGAACAGGTCCTCGATGCCGAGGATCTGCAGGTAGCCGACGACGCCGAGGGCGGCCGAGAGCACGCAGCTCGCCGTATAGGCCTTGAGCGCGACCTCGATGCGCGAGCGCGTGTCGTCGGCGTAGAGCATCGCGAAGAAGATGCAGGTCACCGTGAGGTAGGCGAGCTGCACCGTCCACGTCACCGACAGCGGCTCGTTGAGGTAGGGCAGCAGCGCCACCCCGATGGCCGCGAGATAGGCGAGAAGCAGGATCACGAGGGGCATCGCGCCCCTGTGGAGGCGGATGCCGAGGGCCAGCCACAGCACGATCGTCGGGATCGCCACGAGGTCGTAGGGCGAGGCGTCCGAGAAGGCGAAGCAGGCGAAGAAGATGAAGGCCGCGTGCAGCCCGGTCGCTAGCCCCTGGACCGCGCGGAGGACGGGGACGCGGCCCCAGGCGCCCGCGGCCCACGGCGAGCCCGACGCGGCGGCCGTCGCGCCCGTCAGCGCGGCTGTCGTGGAAGACATCGGCGAACTCGAACTCTCGCGGGGCGCCGCGCACGCCACCCGCCCGAGCCGCTCGACGCGGCCTCCGGCGGGATTGCGGAGCCTTCAACCGGCCCGATCGAACCACCGAAAGGTTGCGGTTTAACCAACAACCCGGGGGCCGGAGCGGACTCTGTTCACGTCAGGATGCGGAATCGACCGGAGGATAGACCTGACATCGGTCGAGCGAGAGCCGGATACGGCTCGCCATTTCCATTCCGACGGCCGGCACGCGGCGCATTTGTCGCATCGGTCCGGACGGTGCGTCCGATGTGGCGCGTCATGGTTCCGGTTCCCGCGCCCTCCGATGCGCTGTCCCGACCATCCGCCGGGACGGCTCGATCGACGTCAGCAAAGAACCGAAAGACCGGCCGCAGATTTAATCCCGTCTATCCCGTGCGCCCCGGCACGTCGCTGCGGGACATGCGTTCCTATATTCAGTTCATCGAAGACGAAGCAAGTCTGAAGCAAGTCCGCGAGGCCGGACTTTCATGAACGGAAAATCGGAGAAACGTGTGAAGAACCGTCTTGCCGCTGCTGTGGCCGCCCTCGTGCTCGGTGCCGCCCCCGTCACGTCCGCCCTGGCCTACAGCGCCATCGACGCACGCCCGGTGCCGCTGGCGTCCGGCTGGACTGCGCCCCTCGGCGTCCATGACAGCCCGTTCCACGCGTCCTGCCCGATGAACTCGGCCGCGGAAGGCAACGCCAACCAGCAGAACTTCCCGGTCAAGCAGTACGGCCAGACCGCGGGCGGCAACCGCTGCTGAGCATCGTCCCGAACGTCGGCGCGCCGGCGATCGGTCATGAGAGGGCCGCCCCGCAGGGGCGGCTTTTTTTCTGGTGCGCGTTTCCCGGGGCGCCGCCTCACACCTTGCAGGCGTAAAAACCCTCGCGGATCGCATCCGGGTCGAGGTTGCGGCCGATGAATACGACGCGGGAGACGCGCGGCTCGTCGGCGCCCCACTCCCCCTGGACGTCGCCGTCGAGGATCATGTGCACGCCCTGGAAGACGAAGCGCTTGGGCTCGTCGGGAAAGGCGACGATGCCCTTGCAGCGCAGGATGTCCGGCCCCTGAACCTGGGTCAGGTTCGAGATCCAGGGCATGAACTTTTCCGGATCGACCGGGCCGTCGATCCGGGCCGAGACCGACTGCATCTGCTCGTCGTGGTGATGGTGGTGACCCTCCTCCAGGAAGTCGGGCTCCACGTCGAGGATGCGCGAGAGGTCGAAGGCGTTGCGGTCGAGCACCTGATCGAGCGGGATCGCGCAGCGCTCGGTGCGGTGGACCTTGGCGTAGGGGTTGATCGCGCGGATCTGGCCCTCGACCCGGTCGAGGTCCTCCCCCGAGACGAGGTCGGCCTTGTTGAGCAGGATCACGTCGGCGAAGGCGATCTGGTTCTTGGCCTCGGGCGCGTCGGCGAGCCGGTCGGTGAGCCACTTGGCGTCGGCCACCGTCACCACCGCGTCGAGCCGGGCGGCCTCGCCGACATCCTGATCGACGAAGAAGGTCTGGGCGACGGGGGCGGGGTCGGCGAGCCCGGTGGTCTCGACGATGATCGCGTCGAACTTGCCGCGGCGCTTCACCAGCCCGTCCATGATGCGGATCAGGTCGCCGCGCACGGTGCAGCAGACGCAGCCGTTGTTCATCTCGAACACTTCCTCGTCGGCGCCGACCACGAGGTCGTTGTCGATGCCGATCTCGCCGAACTCGTTGACGATCACGGCGTAGCGCTTGCCGTGCTGTTCGGTGAGGATGCGGTTGAGCAGCGTCGTCTTGCCCGCTCCGAGATAGCCGGTGAGCACCGTCACCGGGATCTTCTGGGACGATGCGGCGAGGGGGGAGGCGTCGGACATGGAGGGCCTGGGCAGCTCGTTCGGTGACGGGATGTCAGGCTGTCATATTGTATCATCGGGGGCGGATGGAAGGTCGCCGGCCCGCGCGCCGGCTCTGTGATGTCGGGTTGACGAACGCGGTGCCTCTTCCCCCGCGTTCGTCAGTCCGGGGCGCTGACAAGCGAGCCGGACCCGAAGGCGCGCCGGGCCATCAGAACACGCGGAGCGCAGAGGCTTCGATGCCGTCGCGCAGCCGGGGATGAAGGCCGTCGCGGGTGGTGATGTCGATCGCGATTCCGAGCCGGTCTTCCAGCAGCAGCTTGATGCCGACGAGGTCGAAGGCGTTGAAGCGGCTGCCGGGATCTTCGTCGATGAAGAGATCGAGGTCGCTGTCGGAGCGCGCCTCGCCCCGGGCCGTGGAGCCGAACAGGTAGAGCGACGTGGCGCCCATGCTGCGCACGGCGTCGGCGCTGTCGCGCAGGCGGTTGATGGCGTCCGTCCTGTCCATGGAGCGCTCCTTCCGCCGCAGATGATCAGGACTTGCCCGCCGGCCGCAGCCCCTCGCTCAGGGCGGCCAGGGTCCGCCCGAACCCCTCCGGCCCGGCGAGGAAGCGCTCCAGCAGAAGCGCCCCCTCCAGGGTCGCCAGGATCATCCGGGCATGGGCCTGCGGATCGAGGCCGGCGCGGACGCTGCCGTCGATCCGGCCCTCCTCGATCACGCCGGCGAGCCAGGCGATGTGCTTGTCGAAGAAGGCGGTGATGGCCCGGCGCAGAGCCTCGGGCAGCGTCTCCAGCTCGACGGCGAGCGCGGCGCACAGGCAGCCGAGCCCCTGCTCGACCCCGCCGAGATAGAGCCGGCCATAGGCCTCGATCCGGGCGACCCCGTCGCCGGTCGCCCCCGAGATCGCGTCGAGCGCCGCGTCGTAGCGCGCGTCGTAGGCCTCGATCAGCGCCTGGGCGAGCGCCTCCTTGGTGCGGAAATGGTGGTGGATGCTCGCCTTGCGGATGCCGACCGCCTCGGCGAGGTCGGCGTAGCTGAAGCCCGAATAGCCCCGGCCGCGCACCAGGATCTCGGCCTCGCTGAGGAGCGATGCGCGCGTGTCTCTCATGGTCTGCCTTTGGTCCGTCCCGCTTGCCGATCACGTCATCGCGACGGCGCCGGCCGTTTCGCGAGGGTGGCACTTGACGCCCGAAAAATCTACCTACTAGATGGTTTGCAAGATATCGATAAATTCGCCGGGAGGAAGCGGCAGATGGCGGCACGGTCGTGCCAGGGCCTCGATCCGAGCGGGGGCGCGCGTTGAGCGCCGCCGTCACCCGTCGCGCGGCCCTGTTCGGCGGGCTGTGCCTGTGCTGCCTGCCGCGGCCCGGCTTCGCGGTCGACGCGCTGTCGACGGAGGAGGTCGCGCCGGGCGTCTTCATCCGGCGCGGACCCGACGCGGAGGCGACCCCGGAGAACGCCGACGGCATCGCCAATATCGGCTTCATCGTCGGGCGTGACGGCGTGCTCGTCACCGAATCCGGCGGCAGCCTCGCCGACGGACAGTGGCTGCGCCGGGAGATCGCCCGGCGCACCGACAAGCCGATCCGCTACGTGATGCTCACCCACGTGCATCCCGACCACGTCTTCGGCGCCGCCGCCTTCCGCGGCGACGACCCGACCTTCATCGGCCACGCCGCCCTGCGCGGCGCCCTCGATGCCCGCGGCGACTTCTACCGCCAGCGCCTGGCCGAGATCCTCGGCGCCGACAAGGCGGGCGAGGTCGTCTACCCGACGATGGAGGTTAAGGACGGGGCGGAGATCGACCTCGGCGACCGCACCCTCCGGCTCACCGCCCACGGCAGCGCGCACACGACCTGCGATCTCTCGATGCTCGACAGCGGCAGCGGGCTCCTGTTCCCGGCCGACCTTCTGTTCGTCGGCCGCATCCCCTCCCTCGACGGAAGCCTGCTCGGCTGGTTCAAGGCGATCGAGCGGCTGAAGGCGACGGGAGCCGCCGACGCGGTGCCGGGCCACGGTCCGACGCGGGTCGCCTTCGCGCCGGCGATCGCCGATCTCACGCGTTATCTCTCGGCGCTCCGCGACGGGACCCGCGAGGCGGTCGCCTCCGGCGTGCCGATCGAGAAAGCGGTGCGGACGGTGGCGCAGGACGAGCGGGACAACTGGGCCCTGTTCGACACCTATAACGGCCGCAACGTCACCCAGGCCTACCAGGAACTCGAGTGGGAATGACGACGCCCTCACGTCAGGGCCTTCCGGGAAGGAGACCGACCATGAAACGCCTGATGTTCGCCCTCGGCCTCAGCCTGTCCGCGGCGGCCTTCGCGCCCGTCCCGGTCATGGCCGGCGCCACCGACACCGACGAGGAGCGCGCCGCCCGCTGGTCCGAGATCAAGACGTCGATCCTGGGCGACCGGAAGGTCGAGGCGAGCGAGAGCGCGGTGAAGATCGATGCCCCCGTCCGCGCCCTCGACGCCGCGCTCGTGCCGATCGGCCTGACGCTCGCCGACAAGGACAACGTCAAGGGCCTCTACTTCATCATCGACGACAACCCCTCGCCCTACGCGGCACACTTCACCTTCGGTCCGGCCGCCGATCCGGGCGAGATCAAGATGCGGGTGCGGGTGAACAACTACACCAACGTCCACGCCGTGGTGGAGACCAGGGACGGCCGGCTCCTCGAATCCGCCAAGTTCGTCAAGGCCTCCGGCGGCTGCTCGGCGCCGATGGGCATGAGCGACGAGGAGGCGATGAAGGGCATGGGCGAGATGCGCCTGAAGTTCGCCGGCGAGGCCCAGTCCGGCAAGCCGATCGAGGCGACGCTGATGATCCGCCACCCGAACTTTTCGGGCATGCAGATGAACCAGGTCACCCGCGACTACACGCCCGCGCGCTACATCGAGAAGGTCGACGTGACGGCGGGCGACACGCTGGTGTTCCACCTCGACGGCGACATCTCGATCGCCTCGAACCCGGTCATCAACTTCGCGCTGCGGCCCGACATCCGGGGGCCGGTCAAGGTCGTCGCCTCCGACAACCAGGGCGGTCGCTGGGAGCACAGCTTCCCGCTTCCCTCCGCGAGCAACTGATGCCGGGGGAGCGGCGGATGCGGGCGATCGCCGGGGCTGCGGCCCTCACGGCCCTCGGGCTCCTGCTCGGCGCGGCCGGCCCGGCCGACTCGCCGGTCAACGTGCCGGAGCCGGACGGGCTCTATACCGGGCCGCCGCGGGGCTACACCCCGGCGACCCTCAAGGGGGCGACGGTGGTCGATCTGAAGGGGCTCGAAGCGCTGCTGCCGGACAAGCCCGTCCTCATCGACGTGGTGCTCGCCGACCACCGGCCGGCGGGGCTGCCCGCCGACCGGCCCTGGCTGCCGACGCACCGGTCGATCCCCGACGCGGTCTGGATGCCGGGTGCCGGCGGCGCGCCGCTCCCGCCCGAGAAGGAGGAGGCCTTCCTGCGGCGGGTCGCCGAGCTGACCGGCGGCGACAAGGCCAAACCCGTCGTCACCTTCTGCCGGCCGGAATGCTGGGGCAGCTGGAACGCCGGCAAGCGGCTGGTCGCGGCGGGCTACAGCCGCGTCTACTGGTTCCCCCTCGGGGTCGAGGGCTGGCAGGACAACCACGACACCGCCGTCGCCAAGCCCGATCCGGCCTGGGCCGAATCCGGCAACGGACGCGCCGCCCAGCGCTGACGTGGGGCAGGCGAGGGGCAGGCGAGGGGCCTGCCTCAGGAGGATCAACCGATGACGACCCGCCGCCACATCGTCCTCCTCCTCGCCGCCGCGCTGTTTGCCGGCAACCTGCCGGCGGTCGGACACGCCGCCGAGCCCGTGGCCTACGACGCGGCGGCCTTCGAGACGGCGCAGCAAGAGGGGCGGCCGGTCCTCGTGCAGATCTCGGCGCCCTGGTGCCCGATCTGCCGGGCGCAGAAGCCGATCCTGGCGGCGCTGTCCGCCGATCCGCGCTTCAAGGATTTCGCTGTCTTCACGATCGATTTCGACGCTCAGCGCGACCTCGTGCGCCGGTTCGGAGCGCAGATGCAGAGCACGCTCATCCTCTACAAGGGCAGGACCGAGGTGGCCCGCTCGGTCGGCGAGACCCAGCCGGAATGGATCGAGCAACTCCTCGAAAAGGCTCTCTGACACAAAGCTGCCACGATTCGGACCACCCGGGTCCGGAGTCTAAATTTCGAGCAATCTCAAGTGCCTCGATCCCAGGCTGTGCCATTGACTCCCGTCGGGATGTGGCGGAAAAACGGCGAACCCGGAGGCGGTTCGAAGTCTAGGGAGGAAACGCCCGGCAAACGGGCAGGCGGGACGACCGGAGTCCATGGAACGTCGGTTGCCGGCCACCGCTTTCGGTGGCCGCGGCGTGAAGGGGCTGAAGCGCCACCGCAGCAGGAGAAGGCAGGCCCCTCCGGGTAACACTTCCCGTCAGATCCATCGGAACCCGCCCAGAGGCCCCCTGCGAGGCGGCGCGAACGGGCCTATAGAGGCGTTCCGTACGCCGCGCCCGGTCCGCCGGGCGCACCGGGAATGCGAGCCGTCCGGATCACGAGCCATGTCGCAGGTCGTTCACACCCGTCGCCTTCAGGCGGTCGATCTGATCAAGCGCAAGGCCGAAGGGCGCAAGATCATCTCGCTGACCGCCTATCACGCGCACACCGCGGGCATCGTCGATGCCTATTGCGATTTCGTCCTCGTCGGCGATTCCCTCGGCATGGTCATGCACGGGATGGAATCGACCCTGCCGGTGACCCTGGAGATGATGATCCTCCAGGCCCAGGCGGTGATGCGCGGGACCTCGCGCGCCCTGGTCGTGGTCGACATGCCGTTCGGCTCCTACGAGGCGAGCCGCGAGCAGGCCTTCCTCAACGCTGCCCGCGTCCTCAAGGAGACGGGCGCCGGGGCGGTCAAGCTCGAAGGCGGCGCCCGCTTCGCCGAGACGGTCGCCTTCCTGACCGAGCGGGGCGTGCCGGTGATGGGCCATATCGGCCTCACCCCGCAATCCGTGAACACCATGGGCGGCTTCAAGGTGCAGGGGCACGGGGCCGGCGACGAGGACCGGCTGCGGGCGGATGCCCGCGCCATCAGCGACGCGGGCGCCTTCGCCATCGTCATGGAGGGCATCGTCGAGCCGGTGGCGCGGGCCATCGCCACCGATCCCGCGATCCGCGCGGCGACCATCGGCATCGGCGCCACCGCGGCCTGCGACGGGCAGATCCTCGTGCTCGAGGACATGCTGGGCCTGAGCGACCGGGTGCCGAAATTCGTCAAGAGCTACGGCTCGCTGCGCGCCCATATCGAGGAGGCGGTGCGCGCCTACGCCGAAGAGGTGCAGGCCGGCCGCTTCCCGGCCGACGGCCACACCTACCCGCCGCGGTGAGCCCGCGGCACGGCGCGTGGCTTGACGAAGCGGCCCCCATCGGGCATTGACCGCGCCGGAATTCGGCCGGGGCTTCCCGGCCTTTTGCGTTTCGCCCGCGCTGGCGCGCCACCAGCGAATCGCCCCCGAACCCGCTTTAGGAGCGCCCAGCCATGGCCAAGGCCGTTACCGTCAAGATCCGCCTCGTCTCGACCGCCGATACGGGCTACTTCTACGTCACGAAGAAGAACTCCCGCACGCAGACCGAGAAGATGGTCATGAAGAAGTATGACCCGGTCGCGCGCAAGCACGTCGAGTTCAAGGAAGCCAAGATCAAGTAAGCCTTCGCGGCCCTTCCTTCGCGCTTGTTTCAAGGCCGCTCCGGCAACGGGGCGGCCTTTCGCGTTCCGGGGCAGGGTGTCTAAGAACCGCCCACCTCGCGCGATTTTGTCGGCGCGCCGCGGCGCCGGGGTTATCCCCGCGCAAGCGAGATCGTGTAGAGCGAAAGGTATGAACGCCTCTGCCTCGCATCTTGTTCCCGCCGGCATCGCGCTGACGATCGCTTCCGCCGCCATGGCCCTCGACCGGGCCGGATACGCGCATTCCGCCGAGATGACGCTGGGGGCGGCGCTCGCCGCCGCCGCGGCGCTGGCGATCGTGATGCGCGCCGCGCCCGCGTGGTTCCGGGTCGGCTGATCCCGGCCCGTCCGAGCCTCGGTCCCGCCGCCCTCAGGCGCGGTCGAGCCGGGCCGACAGCATCCGCACCTTGAGCCGGGGCGAGAACGGCAGGCCCGCGAGAAGCCGCTCCCGCCGCACCACGTCGCCCGGCCGCGGGTTGCGCACGCCGAGGACGCTCTCCCCCCGCGCCGCGATCCGGGCCGGCAGGGCGGCGTGGGCGCGCCGCATCCGGCCGAGCGCCATGTCCGGCCGGGCGGTGCCGACGAACCGGTCGAGGCTGCGGATCCAGCCCTCCGCCGGGATGTCGCCCGGCTCCAGGCACAGCAGCCACTCGCGCCGCGCGGCCCGCGCCCCCGCGCTCCACGGATTGGCGCCGGGCGGGCGCACCACCAGGGTCGCGCCGCTGCCCTCGGCCATGGTCTCCAGGGCGGAGCAGGCCTCCGCCGTCACGATCACCGCGTCGCCCACGAGCCCGGCCGCCACGCCCGCGACGAGCGCGCTCAGCGTGTCGGCGAGGCCCTCGATCGCGGCCGGGTCGGCGGATCGTGCCACGTGGATGAGGCCGGAGATCATGCGCGGCGAATAACCGATTTTACGCCCTCGCAAAGCCTTCGTCGCGCGGCCGTTCCCGCGGACGGCCCCGATTGCGGGAGAAAGCCCGGACCTTGCATGAAACTTGTGCATTCCGGCTTCCAATGTTCCTGTTGTGTTCTTAAGGTGAGGAGGTTAAGGCAGTCGCGGATCGGTGGGCTTCGGCGTGGGTGACGGACGGACGCCGCTTCAGGGCAAGCGGGATCGCATCCCGCGCGGCAGCCCGCGGCAGGACGGCGGCCGGGTCGCCCCCGAGGCGCGGCGCGGGCGCGGGGCGACGATCAACCCGGACGGGCGCTTCGAGGCGACCCGGCACGAGGCGTTCGACGACGGCTGGCCGGAGGAGGCGGAGCGCGCCCGGCGCACCGAGGTGACGCCCGAGCGGGCCCGCCACATCATCACCCGCAACGCCTCGCCGGACATCCCGTTCGACCGCTCGATCAACCCCTATCGCGGCTGCGAGCACGGCTGCGTCTACTGCTTCGCCCGGCCGAACCACGGCTATGTCGGGCTCTCGCCGGGACTCGATTTCGAGACGCGGCTTTTTTCCAAGCCCGATGCGGCGGTCCTCTTGGAGCGCGAATTGTCGGCGCCGGGCTACCGGCCGCGGACCATCGCGCTCGGCACCGCCACCGATCCCTACCAGCCGATCGAGCGCGGGCACGGCGTCACCCGCGCGGTGCTGGAGGTGCTGGCCCGGTTCCGCCACCCGGTCGGCATCGTCACCAAGTCGAACCTCATCCTGCGCGACCGCGATCGCCTCGCCGAGATGGCGGCGCAGGGTCTCGTGAAGGTGGCGATCTCGGTCACCACCCTCGATCCGGATCTGGCGCGGCGGATGGAGCCCCGCGCACCGCATCCGCGCAAGCGCCTGGAGGCGATCCGCCTCCTCAGCGAGGCGGGCGTGCC
This sequence comes from Methylorubrum podarium, assembly GCF_040270385.1. Lineage (NCBI taxonomy): Bacteria > Pseudomonadati > Pseudomonadota > Alphaproteobacteria > Hyphomicrobiales > Methylobacteriaceae > Methylorubrum > Methylorubrum podarium. The sequence goes on from NZ_JBELQE010000129.1 coordinate 24,521, forward strand.
GGTGATGGTGCTGACCGCCCCCGTCATCCCCTCGCTCAACGACCACGAGATCGAGGCGATCCTGGAGGCCGCCCGGGACGCGGGGGCGCGGGAGGCCGGCTACGTGCTGCTGCGCCTGCCGCACGAACTCGACGACCTCGTCGGCGACTGGTTCACGGAGCATTATCCGGGGCGCAAGGCGCACGTCTTCTCCCTGCTGAGCGGAGCCCGCGGCGGCAAGGTCTACGACGCGGCCTTCGGCACGCGCATGATCGGCCAGGGCCCCTACGCCGACCTGATCCGCCGCCGCTTCGCCCTGGCCAAGCGGCGCCTCGGCTTCCCCGAGGAGCCGGTCCGCCAGACGACGGCGCTGTTCCGCGTGCCGCCGCGGGCGGGGGATCAGCTCGCCTTGTTCTGATCCGTCATCCGTTCGGTCACTTCGGGCATCGCCTCTCTCCTCCCCCTTGTGGGGAGGAGGCAGGAGGTGGGGGTGGTGCCGGATCGAGCGCGGCGGTGCCGTCTGCACCACCCCCACCCCGAACCCCTC
>NZ_JBELQE010000130.1:0-14257 GCF_040270385.1 Methylorubrum podarium
GGCCACGGTCGGGCTGGAGGAAGAGGGTGAGGCCGCTCGCACACTCCGTGTCGTGCGCATCCCCTCTCCCCGCGTGCCGGGAGAGGGCTTCGGCGACCTCGTCGTCGCCGAAGCGAGCCGGCAGGCGATGGTGAGGGGGCTTGTCCGAAGGAGCCTCACCGGGAAGCGCCCCCTCACCCTCGCTACCGCCCATCGCGCCGACGCCCCCAGTTGGGCCTGCCCGACTTGGATCCTGGGGGGCGGATCTTGGGTAGACCCAAGTTCCGTGGTCGTCGCGACCCTCTCCCCGCGTGCGGGGAGAGAGGGATGCATCCGCCCTGTCGTTCGGCCCCGGCCAGATCAGCGCCGTCGTCTCGGCGAGATCGCCGACGTAGTTGTGCGAGAGCGCGAACAGCACCGGATCGACCCGCTCCTCCACCAGGGCGCGGATCAAAGCCGGCTTGGCCTCGCGGAACGTCAGCCCGCCGGTCATCGCGGCCAGCGCCCAGCCGCGCTCGGGGTCGGGCGTGCCGGCGAAAAAATCCTGGAGCAGGCGCAGCTTGGCGTTGCGGCGCGGCTCGTAGGCGAGGCGGTCGAGAAGGTGGGCGAACTCGTTCACGCCGAAGCCTCCGCCATTGTCGGGTCGTGGCCCGGATCCGGCTCCGCCTCGCCGTCGTCGCCGTAGCCGAGCAGGTGCAGCGGCTTGGCGCGGATGCCTTGGGTCCCGCACCAATGCACCAGCGCATCCTCCTGTCCGTGCGTGACCCAGACCTCCTCCGCGCCGGTGTCGAGGATCGTCCGGCACAGGTCCGGCCAGTCGGAATGGTCGGAGATCACGAGCGGCAGCTCGACGCCCTTCTGCCGGGCGCGGGCGCGCACCCGCATCCAGCCCGAGGCGAAGGCGGTGACCGGATCGGGGAATTTGCGCGACCACAGATCCTGGATCGAGGACGGGGGGCAGAGCACGATGGCGCCGTGCAGATCCTTCCGGTCCGCGGCCACCACCTTCGGCGTCTCGCCGAGGGGCACACCCTCCCGCTTGTACAGCTCGGTCAGCTTCTCCATGGCCCCGTGCAGGTGGATCGGCCGGTCCCAGCCCTCCTCGCGCAGCAGCGCCATCACCCGCTGCGCCTTACCGAGGGCGTAGGCGCCGACGATGTGGGCGCGCTCCGGGAACAGCGTCACCGACTCGATCAGCTTGCGCACCTCGCCCCGCGTGTCGGGGTGGCGGAACACCGGCAGGCCGAAGGTGGCTTCCGTGATGAACACGTCGCAGGGCACCACCTCGAAGGGGAGGCAGGTCGGGTCGGGCGCGCGCTTGTAGTCGCCCGAGACGACGATGCGCTGCCGCGGCCCCTTGCCCTCGCGCTCGATCGCGATCTGGGCCGAGCCGAGCACGTGGCCGGCGGGTGCGAAGAACACGGTGACGTCGCCGATGCGCATCCGCTCGCCGAGCCGGGCCTCCTGGCGGGAGGCACAGAAATCCTCGCCGTAGCGCACGGCCATGATCCGGAGCGTCTCGGGCGTCGCCAGCACGGTCCCGTGGCCGGCGCGGGCGTGGTCGGCATGGCCGTGGGTGATCAACGCCCGCTCGACGGGCCGCGTCGGATCGACGTGGAAGCGCCCGAGCGGACAATAGAGACCCTCGCGGGTGAGCGTCAGGAGATCGGAGGCGCGTTGCGACATCGGCCGGGATATAGGGCGGATCGTTTCTCACCACCGCAAACGCGCCATGTCCCGCCAACGCTCCTCGGGCGATCTCCTCGCCGACCGCCGCTACGCCTATGCCGAGGCCTGCCTCGCCGAGGGCGACCCCGAAGCGGCCGCGGAGATGGCGAGTCAGGCGCTCGATCTCGCGCCCGGCTACGCGCCCGCCTGGTTCCTGCTCGGCCGCGCCCGCGAAACCCGCTTCGGGCAGAGCCGCGACGAGTCCGACCGGCAGGCGGCGCTCGCGGCCTTCGAGCGGGCGCTCGCGCTCGACCCGGCGGACGCGCTCGGCAGCCGCCTGCACCAGGTGGCGCTCGCTGGCGGCGACGCGCTCGCGGCGATGTCGCCGGCCTATATCCGCGCGCTGTTCGACGGCTACGCCCCGCGCTTCGAACGGCATCTCGTGGACGAACTCGGCTATTGCGGGCCGGCGCTGATGGTCGCGGCGCTCGATGCGGTGCTCACATCGCACGTGTCTTGTGCATCGCAACACTTTCCGAACGTGCTCGATCTCGGCTGCGGCACCGGGTTGATGGGCCGCGCTCTCGCGGGCCGCACCGGGCATCTGGCGGGCTGTGACCTGTCTCTCGCCATGCTGGCGTTGGCCGGCCGCACCGGACTCTACCAGCGGCTGGTCGAGGCCGACCTCGTCACCTTCCTCGCCGGCGAACCGGACGCCTCGGCCGACCTGATCCTGGCCGCGGACGTCTTCATCTACCTCGGCGATCTCGCCCCGACGCTCAGCGGCATGGCCCGCGCTCTGAGGCCCGGCGGGTTCGCCGCCTTCACCGTCCAGTCGCCGCAGGCTGAAGAGACCGGTGTCGTGCTCGGCGCCGACGGCCGCTACGCCCACGCCGACGCCTACCTCACGGCCGCGGTGCAACGGGCCGGCCTGAGCATCATCGAGATGCGCCCGGCCGCCATCCGGCGCCAGAGGCGAATGGACGTCCCAGGACGCGTCTTAATCCTGCACAAAGACTTGATCGGAGCGCGTGAAATCGGGGCAACCGTCGAGCCGTAATACCGTTGTGCTGCGGAGCAACATCAGGGGACCCGATGGCTGACGAGTCGAACAAGGCCTTTCCAGCAAGTCCCGTGACGCGGGTGCCCTTCGCTTTGATGCTGGCCGGCACCGCCGGCGCCGCCGACTCGATCGGCTTCCTCGAATTCTCCCAGCTCTTCATGTCGTTCATGAGCGGCAACACCACGCGCTTCGGCGCGGCCGTGGCCGGCTTCGACTGGGACGGCACGACCCGCTTCGCCAGCGTGATCGCCCTGTTCTGCTTCGGCGCCTTCCTCGGCACCCTGATCGCCGCCTGGGCCGGCCGCTTCCGGCTCTCGGTCCTGCTCATCATCCAGGCGGTTCTGTTCGCCCTCGGCCTGCTGGTGCCGTTCGGCTCCACGGCCTTCCCGCTCCACGCCTATCCGATCGTGCTGGCGCTCGGCATCCAGAACGCGACGCTGCAGGACGAGGCCGGCCGCAGCCTCGCCATCACCTACGTCACCGGAACGGTGGTGCGCTTCGGCGCGGGCGTGGCCAACCTGATCCTGCACAAGCCGGCGCCGTCGTTCTGGCTGCAGGCGCCGCTCTGGGGCGCGCTCAGCACCGGCGCCGTGGTCGGCGGCTTCCTGCACGGATGGTTTGGCGAGCGGGCCTTCCTGTTCCCGGCCGGCTTCGCCGCCCTGCTGGCGGTGGTCTCGCTGGTGCTGACGCTCCTGCTCAAGGACACGCCCTACGTCTCGGGCCTCGCCGCCCCGCAGCCGGACGCCCATCCGGAGGCGAAGCCGACGGCGACCGTGCCGGCCGCGGTCTGAGCGCGGCCCGCTGCATCGCCGGAGCATCGTCTCTTTCCGAAAGCCGGCAACCACCTTTCGGACGATGCCCTACCCATCATCACCCGGGCCGCCGCGCAGCCGCTTGACGCCGCTGCGGCGGCTCTTCTCGTCGAGGCGCCGCTTCTTCGAGGCCAGGGTCGGCCGGGTGGCGCGGCGCGGGGTCGGCGGCACCGCCGCCTCCGCCACCATCGCCGCGAGCCGCTCCCGGGCATCGGCCCGGTTGCGCTCCTGCGTGCGGAAGCGCTGGGCGGTGATGACGAGCACGCCCTCCCCCGTCAGGCGCCGGCCGGCGAGCCGCATCAGCCGCACCGCCACGGCGTCGGGCAGGCTGCGGGAGCGGCGCACGTCGAAGCGCAGCTGCACCGCGGTCGAGAGCTTGTTGACGTTCTGCCCGCCCGGACCGGAGGCGCGCACGAAGCTCTCCTCGATCTCGGCCTCGTCGATCTCGATCTGCGGCGTGCAGCGGAGCGCCACGGCGGTCGCCCTTCCGTCCCAGGATCAGCCCGCCTCGCCGGGGGTGCGGGCCCGCACCGCCAGCGCGTGCAATCCGCGCTTAAACGCATCGTCGAGGAGCCCGTTGACGAGTCTGTGACGCTCGACCCGGCTCTTCCCCTCGAACGCCGCCGACACGACATCGAGCCGGAAATGGGTCTCGCCTTCCGGCCGGGCACCGGCATGGCCGGCGTGGAGATGGGACTCGTCCACGACATCCAGCGCGGTCGGCGCCAGTTCGGCGTCCAGGCGCCCGGCGATCCAGTCCTTCAGGGTCCCGGTCATCGTGTCCTCGCTGCGAACGAACGTGCTTCGAAAGTGTTTGCGACAGTGTCCGTCTGGCACGGTCCGGGCACAAAAGCGTCAACCCCGGATCGGCGCATGCGGCATCAGGCCCGACGGCCTTCCCGTCGGCGCATCCGCCCCTCATAATCGGCCCGTCATGGATCTCAACTCGCCGCTGTTCGACCGCATCCGCATCAAGCCGACCTGCGACGATCCCAAGTCGGGAGCGAAGGCGGGGACGCGCGGCGGTGCGCGGGCCGGTGCCGGAACGGCGGCGACCGAGGCGGCCTGCGAGGCGCAGGGCTGCACCCATCCGGGTCTCTACCGCGCCCCCAAGGGCCGCAAGCAGGAGGGGCAGTACTGGCGCTTCTGCATCGATCACGTCCGCGCCTACAACGCCGCCTACAATTATTTCGACGGCATGAACGATGCCGCGGTCGAGGCCTATCAGAAGGACGCGATGATCGGCCATCGGCCGACATGGTCGATGGGCGTGAACCCGGCGGCGGGCGGCGAGGGCAAGGGCGCCAAGCCCGGCGACAAGCCCGAGGCCGAGCGCGACTGGGCCTATGCCGACCCGCTCGGCATCCTGCGGGCCAACGGGCTCGGCGGCGGCGCGAACCGGCGTCAGGCGCCCCAGGAGCCGCAGCGGCCGCGCCACTCGGCGGCGGTGCGCAAGGCGCTCGACGTGATGGGGCTCGAGGAGACCGCCGACACGGCGGCGATCAAGGCGCAGTACAAGACGCTGGTGAAGCGCTTCCACCCGGATGCCAACGGCGGCGACCGCTCCTTCGAGGATCGCCTGCGCGACATCATCCGCGCCCACGACGTGCTGCGCGCGGCCGGGATGTGCTGAGGCCCGCGCCGTGCCGGTCTCCGGCACGGGCTGTGCGTGCGGCCCCTGCGCCGTGCGCCGATCCGTCCGGCGGCGGGTGGGGCAGCAAATGTCCGTGCGCGTCCTATATGCATCGGGTACCGCTTCCTCGCGAAGCCGGCTTCCCGGATGTGCCGTCCTCTGGGCCGGCCCCTCTTTCTGGCTGAGCCCCCTTGGCGATGCCGAGGGGCGGCGATTAAGTAAGACATCCGCCCGCTTCCCTGTGGGCCGCCCGGCAGGTGAGTGACGATTGAAAGCGCGGTCGCGCGGGCTTCACGCTCGTCCCGGCCGCCCCGATGAGGTTCCGTATGCTGTCTGACGATACGCCCGCTTCCCTGCCCGACCGCCAGGTTTCCGTCCGCGAGGTGTTCGGTATCGACCTCGACCTCAAGGTGCCGGCCTATTCCGAACCCGAGGAGCACGTGCCGGACCTCGATCCGGACTACATCTTCGACCGGGAGACGACGCTCTCGATCCTCGCCGGCTTCGCGCGCAACCGCCGCGTCATGGTCACCGGCTATCACGGCACCGGCAAGTCGACCCACATCGAGCAGGTCGCGGCGCGGCTGAACTGGCCCTGCGTGCGGATCAACCTCGACAGCCACGTCTCGCGCATCGACCTCGTCGGCAAGGACGCCATCGTCCTGCAGGACGGCAAGCAGGTCACCGCCTTCCAGGACGGCATCCTGCCCTGGGCGCTGCAGAACAACGTCGCCCTCGTCTTCGATGAGTACGATGCCGGCCGCCCCGACGTGATGTTCGTGATCCAGCGCGTGCTGGAGGTCTCCGGCCGCCTGACGCTGCTCGACCAGAAGCGCGTCATCCGCCCGCATCCGGGCTTCCGCCTGTTCGCCACCGCCAACACGGTCGGCCTCGGCGACACGTCCGGCCTCTATCACGGCACCCAGCAGATCAACCAGGGCCAGATGGACCGCTGGTCGATCGTGACCACGCTGAACTACCTGCCGCACGACCGCGAGGTCGACATCGTGCTCTCGAAGTCGCCGCACTACCGGAGCGATGGCGGGCGCGACACGGTCAACCGCATGGTGCGGGTGGCCGATCTCACCCGCAACGCCTTCATGAACGGCGATCTCTCGACCGTCATGAGCCCGCGCACGGTCATCACCTGGGCCGAGAACGCCGACATCTTCCGCGACATCGGCTTCGCCTTCCGGGTGACCTTCCTCAACAAGTGCGACGAGCTGGAGCGGCCCCTGGTGGCCGAGTTCTACCAGCGCGCCTTCGGCAAGGAACTGCCCGAGAGCGCGCTGAACGTCGCGCTGAGCTGACCGGACAGCCGTCCCGGCGCCGACAGGCGGCCGGGACGGCGCCGGTCCCCCGGTATCGAGGCGCTGCCCCGACCGGGCCTTCGAACTCGATTCGGTGGCGTCCGCGAAGATATGGCCCTGACCAACCGCCCCAAGACCGGCGATCGCAAGGAACCCGGCGCCGAGCCGCTGAAGCGCTCGGTGGCCGGCTGCCTGCGCGCCATCGCCAAGCGGCCGGAGATCGAGGTCACCTATGCCAGCGACCGACCGGCGCTGATCGGCGACAAGGCGCGCCTGCCCGAGCCGACCCGGCGGATCACCGCCGAGGACGCGGCGATTCTGCGCGGGCACTCCGACTCCATGGCGCTGCGCCTCGGCTGCCACGACACGAGCGTCCACCGCCGGCTCGCCCCCGACAACGCCGCGGCGCGCGCGGTCTACGACGCGGTCGAGCAGGCCCGCGTCGAGGCGATCGGCTCGCGCCGGCTCGACGGCGTGGCCGCCAACATCACCGCGATGCTGGAGGACCGCTACCATCGCGGCGGCAAGTACGAGAACATCACCGACCGGGCCGACGCGCCGATGGAGGACGCCGTCGCGCTGATGGTGCGCGAGCGCCTGACCGGCCAGAAGCCGCCGCCCGCCGCCGCCCGGATCGTCGATCTGTGGCGCGAGCATATCGAGGCGCGGGCCGGCAAGAACCTCGACGGGCTGCTCGGCTCGATCGAGAACCAGCGCAGCTTCGCCCGCTCGGTGCGCGACCTGCTCTCCTCCCTCGACATGGCCGACGAGACCCCGCTCGATCAGGACGACGAGAGCGACGAGGACGAGAACCAGGCCCAGGACGACGAGCAGAGCCCGAGCGAGGGCGAGGCCGAGGAGAAGAGCCAGGGCGACCGCGCCGAGATCGAGGTGAGCGACGAGGCCACCGACGAACTCGACGAGGGCGCGACCGAATCCGCCGACGCGCCCTCCGGCGAGCTGCCGGAGGAGGCCGAGGACTCGGAGTCGGAGGAGGCGTCCGAATCCTGGCGCCCGCCGAGCCAGCGCGGCAACGAGCGCACCGGCCCCGATTACCGGGTCTACAACCCGCGCTTCGACGAGATCGTCGAGGCCGAGGAGCTCTGCGACGCCGAGGAGCTGACGCGGCTGCGCAGCTACCTCGACAAGCAGCTCGCCCACCTCCAGGGCGTGGTCGGCCGCCTCGCCAACCGCCTGCAGCGCCGCCTGCTGGCGCAGCAGAGCCGCGCCTGGGACTTCGATCTGGAAGAGGGCCAGCTCGACCCGGCCCGGCTCGTGCGCGTCGTCACCGATCCGTTCCAGCCGCTCTCCTTCAAGCAGGAGAAGGACACGGACTTCCGCGACACCGTCGTCACGCTGCTGCTCGACAATTCCGGCTCGATGCGTGGGCGCCCGATCACGGTGGCGGCGACCTGCGCCGACATCCTCGCGCGCACGCTGGAGCGCTGCGGCGTGAAGGTCGAGATCCTCGGCTTCACCACCCGCGCCTGGAAGGGCGGTCAGTCCCGCGAGGCGTGGCTCGCCGGCGGCAAGCCGCCCAATCCCGGCCGCCTGAACGACCTGCGCCACATCATCTATAAGAGCGCCGACGCGCCGTGGCGCCGCGCGCGAAAGAATCTCGGGCTGATGATGCGCGAGGGCCTGCTGAAGGAGAACATCGACGGCGAGGCGCTGGATTGGGCCCACAAGCGCCTGCTGGCCCGGCCCGAGCAGCGCCGCATCCTGATGGTGATCTCCGACGGTGCGCCGGTGGACGACTCGACCCTCTCGGTCAATCCCGGCAACTACCTGGAGCGCCACCTGCGCTACATGATCGAGGAGATCGAGACCCGCTCGCCGGTCGAGCTCCTGGCCATCGGCATCGGTCACGACGTGACGCGCTACTACCGCCGCGCCGTGACGATCATCGACGCGGAGGAGCTCGGCGGGGCGATGACGGAAAAACTCGCGGAGCTGTTCGAGGAGGATGCCGGCCTGTCCCGCGGCGGCGGGATGCGGCGCGCGGCCGGGCGGCGCTGACGCTCGACTCCGGGGACAGGGCTCGCACAGCGATCCGGTATCGGGCCGGAATCTCCGCCGTCAGAGAGAAGCCGAAGCCATCCAGCACGCGACGCTTCCGGCCGGGTCGCGCCGCTGGATCGCGTCGCGTCCGCTCGCGAGGACGGAGGGTCGCGGGACCCGAGGTGATCAATCGAAAACGGTGGGAGGGGAAAGCGTCAGCGCGACCCGTCGGACCATCCGTCCTGCCGCAGTTCGGGCTTCAGGATCATGCGGCCCTCGTAGCCGTCGTAACCGCCGCTATAGGTGAAGCGGTTGAGCGCGAGCTTCCGTCGTCTCTCCAGGGAAACATCGCTCTCCCGGAGCGAGGGACTGGGCTCTCCGACGCGGCGGCGCGCTTGTCCGGTCGAGGTGCTGTACGGCTTCGGCATGCGCGGATGGTCCATTCGAGCCTTAAGGTCAGCCGGGGCGTGCGAGCCCCGTGGGGTGCCGGCGTCACGCTACAGCAGTTAGGGCGATCCAGCCCAGGTCAGAACGGACTGACCGGAAAAAACCGTAGATAAAGCTCGGCGTACTTCCCGTCGTCCCACACCCGCTGCAGCGCATCGTCGAGGGCGCGGGCCAGCGCCGCGTCGTCGGTGCGGGTCACGAAGCCGATGCCCTCGCCGAAATAGCGGTTCTCGAGGTAGTCGCCGCCGGAGAAGGCGCAGCAGCTCTCCGCCTCCTGGCCGTTCAGCCAGAGCGCGAGACTCAAGCCGTCGGCGAAGAGGTACTCGACTTCGCCGCGCTTGAGCGCGCTCTCCGCCGCCGAGAGGTCGGTGAAGGTCTTGCGCGTCGTCTTGGGGAAGTACGCTTTCAGGTAGGCCTCGTGGGCGCTGCCCTCCACGATGCCGACGCTCCGCCCGGCGAGCGCGGTCGCCGAGGGGGCGGGCAGGCCGCGATCCTTGCGGGCGATGAAGCGGGCCGGCCAGCGGAAATAGGGCCGCGTCGCCAGGAACCGCGCGCGGAGTCCCGCCGTCAGGGGCACGGCGGCGGCCACCACGTCGCCCTGCTTGTCGGCGAGCGCGTCGAGTAGGGTGTCGAACCGGCGCGCCTGGACGGTGCAGGTGATCGCCAACCGCTCGCAGACCGCGCGGGCGAGTTCCACGGCGAAGCCCGTCGGCGTCCCGTCCGGCCCCGCGAAATGCAGGGGCGGGAACTCGTCGTCGGTCATGAACCGCACCGCCCGTCCCGTCTGCGGCGCCTCGACGCGCTCGCCGCGGGCCCGCGGATTCCAGAAGTTCGGGATCGCCGCGGCCGGCGGTTCCGCGACGGCGGTGGCGGAGGGCTGTTGTGCCTGTGCAACGCCCGCGAGCAGGCTCAGCAGAACACCACCGATCGCGGCGGGCAACGCCCACCGGGATCTTGACGCGGAGGTTGAGGAAACGGAGCGATACACGCTGTCGGAAAGGTCGAGGCCCATACCTTTTCCTAGCACGGCCCAGGGTCTCGGGGAGCCGCCTCCTGCACGACCTTGCCGACCTCCGTGATGTCGACGCGTCTCCCAGCCAAACCAGGGCGGCCGCGGGCGGAGGGGACGCGGCTCGGTCGGCCGGATTCGAACCATCGGCTGCCGGGCGTTGGCCGGCGGAGGTCGCCTTCCTCGCCGAGGAAGGCGTGCCGCCGCAGGTGCTGGATCGGGCCTGCGCCATCGCCCGCCGCTGCGGGACCGATGCGGCGACGGCCCTGCTCCATGTCGGCCTTCTCTCCGAGGACGCCTTCTACCGGGCTTTGGCCCGGCGGCTCGGGACCCCGTTTCTCGACGGCCCCATCCGGTTGGGCGACGGCCTGCGCTACCCGCACTGCCTCACCGTCGGCGCCGCGCCGCTGGCCCCCGATTCGGCCGCCCTCGTCGTTGCCGCTCCGCGCGGCGCGGCGGTGGGCAGGCTGATCCGGGCGGCGGAGGGGCTGGAGGGCCGGCAGGCCATCACGACGCCGACGCGCCTCAGGCAGGCGGTGTTCGCCCGGCACGGCGAGGGCATCGCCGCCGAGGCGTCCGAAGCCTTGGGGCGTCTGCGGCCGGACTGGTCCTGCCGTCCGGGACCGCAAGTTCTGGACCTCGCGCTCGCCGGGGCCGTGCTCGCCCTCTTCGTCGCACTCCTGCGCCTTCCGAGCGTCGTCGGCTTCGTCGTGCTGGCGCTGATCCAGGCCCTGATGCTGGCGCTGCTCACCTTCCGCCTCGCGGCCGTCGGCACCCGCGTCGCCGGGCTGGCGGGGCCGCGGCCGGTGCTCCTCGATGATGCGAGGCTGCCGACCTACACGGTCGTCGTCGCCCTCTACCGGGAGGCCGCGGTGGTGCCGCGCCTCGTCCGGACGCTCGCGCGGCTCGACTACCCGGCGGCCAAGCTCGACATCAAGTTCCTGCTGGAGGCCGACGACGCGGAGACGGCCGCCGCGCTCGGCGCGGTGCCGTTCCCGGCCCGGTTCGAGGTCGTGATGGTGCCCGACGGCCGGCCGCGCACGAAGCCGCGGGCGCTCAACGTGGCCCTGCCGCTGGCGCGGGGCGAGCACCTCGTCGTCTTCGACGCGGAGGACGTGATCGAGCCGGACCAGCTCCGGCGCGCGGCGACCCTGTTCGCCCAGTCGCCGCCCTCGACCGCCTGCCTCCAGGGACGTCTCGTCATCGACAACGAGGCGGACGGCTTGCTGCCCCGCCTGTTCGCGATCGAGTACGCCGCCCTGTTCGACGTGCTGGCTCCGGCGCTGGCCGCATGGCGGATGCCGATCCCGCTCGGAGGCACCTCGACGCATTTCCGGACGCGGGTGCTCCGCTCGCTGCACGGCTGGGACGCCTGGAACGTCACCGAGGACGCCGATCTCGGCCTGCGCCTCGCGCTCGCCGGCTACCGCGTCGGCGACCTGCCGAGCTCCACCTACGAGGAAGCGCCGAAGCGCCTCAGGGCGTGGCTGCGGCAGCGTTCCCGCTGGATGAAAGGCTTCCTGCAGACCAGCTACACCCACGGCCGGCATCCGCGCGCGGTCTACCGCCGTCTCGGTCCGGCGGAGAGCCTGTGCGCGCTGGCCTTCGTGCCGGGCACCGTCGCCTCGGCCCTGTTCTACCCGTTCCTGATGGCGGGGAGCCTCGGCGAACTGTTCCTCGCTCCGTCGGGCGAGGGCACGGTCCTGGCGCATCTCACCCGGGCGGGGGCCTGGACCGTCTTCCTCGCCGGCCTCGCGGCGATCTGGCTGCCGGGCATCGTCGGCTGCCTGCGGCGGGGCTGGCGCGATCTCCTGCCCTTCGTCGCTCTGCTGCCGCTCTACCACGGGCTGGTCGGCCTCGCGGCGTGGATGGCGATGATCGAGTGGCTGCGCGACCCGCACCGGTGGAACAAGACCGAGCACGGGCTGGCCCGCACCTCCCGCACCGGAGCGCTCGGGCGGCGTCCGCGGGGCCGCGTTGCGGTCAGATCCGCTTCGACAGCTCCGCCGCCGTCTCCGCCGCCGGCCGGTTGAGGTTGACCGCGCCGACGAAGCCGTTGCGGGTGTCCATCAGGTAGACGAGCGCGGTGTGCTCCATCGTGTAGTCGCCGCCCTGGCTCGGCACCTTCTTGGCGTAGGCGCGGAAGCTCTTCACCGTCGCCGCCACCTGCTCCGGGCTTCCGGTGAGGCCGGTGATGCGCGGATCGAAGCTCGACAGGTAGGTCTTGAGAGATTCGGGCGTGTCGCGCTCAGGGTCAACGCTGACGAAGGCGACTTTCAGCCTGTCGGCCTTGGGCCCGAGCGCCGCCATTACGTCGCTGATCTGCTGGAGCGTGGTCGGGCAGACGTCGGGGCAATGGGTGAAGCCGAAGAACATCAGGTAGGGCTTGCCGGCGAAGTCGCGCTCGCTGACCGTCGTCCCGTCCTGGTTGACCAGGGTGAACGGCCCGCCGATGCCGCTCGGGCCGCTCTGCGGATGCTGCGGCACCAGCGTCATCACCAGGGCGACCGAGAGTGCCACAAGGCCCGCGACGAAGGCAGCGAGCGGCAGGAGAACGCTGCGGGACGGACGGCGCATGGGGTCCTCGAAGGCGTGACGGAAGGCGGCGCGGCGGCGGCCGGGCGCGTCGGGGCGGGTCAGAGCGCTGCCCCTCCCATCACAGAGCCGGGAGCGCGCGGCAAGCCCGCGCGACGCCGCAAGGGAGTTGGGTCGCGCGGGCCCTGCGGCGTTTCAGGAGGCTTCGGCCCGGATCTCGACGGTCGCGTCCGCGCCGCGGGCGTTGTGCCGGCGCAGGGCTTCGCCGACCATCAGGAGCGCCGGCCCTTCGAGGTTCGAGGCCTCGATCCGTTCGGCGAGGTCGGCGGCGGTGCCGGCCACGGTCGCCTGCTTCGCGCGGGTGGCGTTGAACACGACGAGGGCCGGCGTCCCGGGCGCGAGCCCCTCGGCGACCGCCCGCTCCAGCAGGGCGCGCAGCGTGCGCTTGGGCATGTAGACGATGGTGGTGACGCTTCCGTCGGCGAGCGCGCCCCAGTTCAGGTCCTCGGGCAGCGCTCCGCGCCGGTCGTGGCCGGTGACGAATTGCAGGCGCCGGGCCGCGTCGCGGTGGGTGAGCGACACGCCGAGGGACGCCGCGGCCCCCTGGGCGGCGCTGACGCCGGGGACGATGGTGCAGGGAATGCCGGCCGCCTCGCAGGCTTCGATCTCTTCGCCAGCCCGGCCGAAGACGAGCGGATCGCCGGATTTCAGGCGCACTACCTGCTTGCCGGACTTCGCCAGCGAGACCATCAGGGCGTTGATGTCGTCCTGGCGGCAGGACGGGCCATGGCCGGTCTTGCCGACCAGCATGGTCCGGGCCTCGCGGCGGGCATAGTCGAGGATCTCGGGGGCGACGAGGTCGTCGTAGAGGATCACGTCGGCGTTGCGCAGGGCGCGCAGGGCCTTGAGGGTGAGGAGTTCGGCATCGCCCGGCCCGGCGCCGACGAGGGTCACCGCGCCGCCCGCGGGCAGCGCCTCGGCCTGACCCATCAGGTCGGCGAGGTCGGCGTCGGTGGGCGCGCGGTCGGGCTCGGCGAAGGCCCGGTCGGTGAAGCGCTCCCAGAAGCCGCGCCGCTCGGAAAAGCCGTGGAAGCGGGAAGAGACCGCCTCGCGCCAGTCGCGGGCGGCGGCGACCCAGTGCTTGAAGCCGCGCGGCAGCATCGCCTCGATGCGCGCCCGCACCGTCTGCCCGAAGACCGGGGCGGCGCCCTCGGTCGAGATGCCGACCACCAGCGGCGAGCGGTTGACGATGGCGCCGAACTTCACGTCGCACAGGTGCGGCCGATCGACGGCGTTGACGATGGCGCCGGCCGCCCGCGCCGCCGCAACGAAGGCGATGCAGTCGTCCTCGTCCTCCATGGCGCCGATGGCGAAGGCCGCGCCCGCGAGATCCTCGGGCGTCCAGCGCCGCTCGTGCAGCGTCACCGAGCCGGCGGCGATCTCGGCCGGCACGCCGCGCAGCTCCTCGCTGGGCTCCTCGGCGTAGACATCGACCCGGGCGCCGGCGGCGGCGAGCAGCTTCACCTTCCAGGGCGCGCCGCCATTGGAGCCGGCGAGGACCGCCCGCTTGTCCTGCAGCGGCACGAAGACGGGCAGCACCGCCAGCGGCTCGAGGCCGGCGCGGGTTTCGCGGGGTTGGCGGGGCGTGGTCATACGATCTGACGCGTTCGGTTCACGGGGTGCCGGTGCGCTCCCCTCCCCCCTGTGGGGAGGGGAAAGCTTCTCACGCCTCCGCCTTCGCGTTCTTGCGGCCGAACAGCTCGCGGAACACGGGGTAGATGTCGCGGCGGTGGTTCACCT